>JAJYLM010000079.1 GCA_021787655.1 bacterium | reverse complement strand
AAGCGCAGTCAGAGCGGATGCTCCTGACAGGACGGTGATGCGGTGAACAGCTGTGCCGCTGATCGTGGAGCGGTAGAGCCGCTCAAAGGCCCACAGCAGCCACGGGAAGAATGAGGTAACCGCAGACAGGGGGTGATAAAGCCAGGTGACCATGAGTGCTGAAAAGGTATATGCTATACTGCCGATCAGGCAGGAAGCTGGGTTCAATGAGAACGGGTTCAGGAAAACATACATACCGGCCGCGGCCACCAGCAGTTTCAGGAGGGCACTGATCAAAAAGCCTCGTGTGAACGGAAAGGCCAGTCCGGCAAGGTTATAGGGTGACAATACCCCGGATTGGTCGTTCGCAAAGAAGGGTATGCCGCCGTATTCGTACGGGTTCCAGAGCGGGAAGTTGCCCTGTTTGAGCTGTTCATAAGCATACATTCTCCACGGAATAAACTGATAGAGCGCATCAGCCTGCTGAAAGTTCTCCGGAATAATCTTTTTATCGGCATTCCAGGGGGCGTAGAGATAGATCATATCAAGCGGGGCGAAGACAGTATGCCGGGAAACAAGGTCTTTTGAAAAAAAAATGCAGATCAGGAAGCATAACGACAGGATTACAGGTAAATGTTTTCGCATCACCTCTTCCTTAATATAACCCGGTAAAATTGCAAGGAGATGTGTCCTTTAATTGACAAGATAAAATAGTTCATTTAGCTTAGATGCGTTACGTTGGAAGTGACAGGGACAGAAACGTGCCATCAGGAGGGAACAGACGTCTTGATTCTGCAGAGCTGTCATGAGTATCTGACGGGATAAAATTATAATAAGGAGAAACAAAATGGATACAATCGCTTATGCAGCAGGGGCTGCGGCCGCACCACAGGGAGGAATGTCCGGATTGATGAGTATGTTTTTACCGCTGATCATCATCTTTTTCATATTCTGGCTGCTGTTGATTCGGCCCCAGCAGAAACGGGTAAAAAAGCACCAGGAATTCCTGTCGAACCTGAAAAAGGGGGACGAGGTCATTACATCGAGCGGTATCTATGGCAAGATAACCGGTATCGCGGACAACGCCCTGACGATCGAGATCGCGGATGGTGTCCGGATCAAGGTTGAAAAGGCCCATATCTCGGGGTATTCAATTGCCAATCAGGCGACGTCGGCCGACAAGGTCGGCAATACCGGAAAATAGTTCCGGTCAGCAAAGATACGCTTATACATCAATCGGGGCGGCAGACGACAGATGGAGAATGATAAAAACGGAACGCTCAATAAAGTAATCAGCGACCCGAGGACCATCGTCTATATAGACATGGCTGACCAGCATCTTGAGCGCATCGGGTATACCGAACATGGCAGAAAGCATGCCGAGTTCGTCTCACAGAGGGCCGGTTATATCCTGGAAAAACTCGGGTTTCCGGAAAAGAGTGTCCGGCTCGCATCGATAGCCGGCTATCTGCACGATCTCGGTAATTTGATCAGCCGTACCAATCATGGGTTCTCAAGCGCATTTCTGGCAAAGGACATCCTTGACGGGAACGGCTTTACAGTCGAGGACACCGCAGTTATCATGAGTGCGATCGGAAATCATGAAGACGAGGGTGGAGAAATTACCAGTGAGATAACCGCTGCGATCATCATCGGGGACAAAACCCATGTTCACCGGTCCCGCGTCAGAAACAGAAATTTCATTTCGTTTGATATCCACGACCGGGTGAACTACGCTGTTACCGAGTCCAGGATAGATGCAGACGGAGCTTCAAAGCAGATTAACCTGAATCTGACGATTGACACGGGCATATCAGAAGTAGTTGAATACTTTGAAATATTTCTGTCGAGAATGCTCTTATGCAAGCGCGCTGCCGAATATCTTGGAACACGGTTTTCGATGTATATCAACAATGTTAAATTAATTTAAAGGAGCAAAAATGCGGAAGAATATTGTGTGGAGATTGGTACTCGTAGGATTGCTGACCGTTATCTCTGTCTTTATCGTGCTGCCGTCGTTTGTCAACCAGCTGCCCCAGTGGTGGAGCGGACTGTTCCCATCGGCGAAGCTCAACCTCGGACTCGATCTGAAAGGCGGCACGTACATCGTCTTCGGCGTTGATATCAACAAGGCTATCAAGGACGACCTGACGAGAAAGGCGACCGAGCTGAAGTCTTCGATGGATGCAAAGCACATTGCAGTCCAGTCCCTGTCGGTGACCACAACCGGAGAAATAGACCTGCAGCTGGCCAGCGTTAATGACACGGATAACCTGCTGACCATTATCAAGGATGATTTCCCGGATCTGCAGAAACTGGAAACGTCACAGCCGCCGTCTTTTGCATTTGCGCTGACCGGCTCCGAAGTCAAGTATATGCAAACGAACATCCTGAGCCAGGCCGTGGACAATATACGGAACAGGGTGGATCAATTCGGGGTGACCGAGCCCATCATCCAGCCCCAGGGCAGCGATCAGATCATCGTTGAACTTCCCGGCATCAAGGATCCGGCACGGGCGATAGAGATCATCGGGAAGACCGCCCAGCTGGAGTTTATGCTCGTCGATGACGAACCGGCATTTCTGTCGGATCTTACCAAGGACACGAAAAAACTGCCCGATGGCGTTTATGCCGGGTCCACGCCGGTAAATCTGCCCAATGGCCAGACTGTCAACAGTCCGTATCTGTGGGCATACAATAAAAACCAGCTCGAACAGTTCCTTGCCGGCAAGGTACCTCCCCAGTACATGGTCGGGTATAAAGTCAACAAGGACAAGAATACGAATCTTACAACCTACCAGACCTACATACTCGATAAAGACGTTTCCATGACCGGCGACATGCTGACCGATGCACGGATGGAGATAGGCGGCGAGTATAACCAGCCGTACGTCGGCATACGGTTCAATTCGAGGGGCGCACGCCTGTTCGATCAGCTCACTGCCGCACATGTGCAGCAGCGGCTCGCAATCGTCCTCGATGATATCGTTTATTCCGCTCCGGTTATCAGAGAGAGGATCAGCGGTGGAGTAGCCCAGATAACCGGTAACTTCAGTGAGGATGAAGCAAAAGACCTTGCGATAGTGCTGCGCGCCGGGGCTTTGCCTGCACCGGTCAAAATTTTGATGAAAAACGTTGTCGGTCCGACGCTGGGATCAGATTCCATTCGCGAGGGAATGACGGCTGCAATCGCGGGAGGCATATTCGTCATCGTGTTCATGCTCCTGTACTATATCGTTGCCGGTGTCATAGCGGACATCGGTCTTATCATCAACGTCATTATGCTGCTCGCAATCCTGGCGCTGTTCGGTGCGACGCTGACCCTGCCGGGCATCGCCGGTATCATCCTGTCGATCGGTATGGCCGTCGATACGAACGTGCTGAACTTCGAGAGGACGAGGGAGGAACTCAAACTCGGCAAACCTATCCGCGCTTCCGTGGATGCAGGGTATGATAAGGCCTTCTACACGATTATCGACTCGCACATCACGACCCTGATCACCGCTATCATTCTGTATATTTTCGGCACGGGCCCCATCAAGGGTTTTGCCGTGACCCTCAGTATCGGTGTTACCCTGAACCTGTTCACCGGCCTTTTTGCGACCCGGGCGTTCTTCGATTACCTGAATTCAAGAGTACGGCTCACCAAGCTGAGGTTCCTCGAATTCATCGGCAAGACAAATATCAATTTCATGGGTGCACGCAAATTTACCTACGTCATATCGGGTATTCTGGTGACAATAGGTATCATAGCCGGCATTCAGATAGCACGGGGCAAGGCGAATATCGGCATCGATTTCGGCGGAGGAACATCAGTCCAGATTAAATTCCAGAACGCGATAGGCATTTCCGATATCAGAAAGGTGCTCGAAAAGGCCGATATCCCCACTCCTGAGATCCAGGAACTTCCCAAGCTGAACGAGTTCCTGATCAGCGTCAAGAAGGTGAAACAGATCCGTGAGGATATTGCGGACAAGATTATCAATGCCCTGAAGACGTCGTTCCCGAACAATAAGTTTGAGGTGGAAAATACGAACGAGATAGGACCTGTGGTCGGGAAGAACCTGCAGAAAAATGCACTGTGGGCCATCATCCTGTCCCTGATCGCGATCATCATCTATATCGCGTGGCGGTTCGAGTTCAAATTCGGTGTTGCGGCCACCATTGCGACGGCACACGACGTTCTTGTGGTCCTTGGCATATTCTACCTGATGGACAAGGAGATAACGCTGCTCGTCGTTACAGCCCTGCTGACCCTCGCCGGTTACTCCCTGACGGATACGGTCGTCGTGTTCGACAGGATACGGGAACGGTTAAAGACGAGAAAGAACGAAACGAATGTTGAACTTTTCAACAGGAGCATCAACGAGGTTTTGAGCAGAACGATCATAACGTCGCTGACGGTGTTCCTGGTGGTCCTCGCCATGTTTTTGATGGGGGGCTCCGTATTGCATGACTTTTCTCTTGCCATGCTTATCGGTGTCATCGTTGGCACGTATTCATCCGTGTTCATAGCAAGTGCCATTGTCGTGGACTGGATAGGCGAAAAGGGAAGGTTGTTCCAGAAGAAGAAGTAATGTCGAAGCGGTGGGAAAAGAGGAATAGCACTCAGGAAAACAGGGCCGCCAAGCTGTCACAGTCACTGGGTATAACGGAGGTATTGTCCACGGTCCTCGTCAACCGCGGTATGACCGAGGATGACCAGATACGGCGCTTTCTGTATCCCGACCTCAAGAACATGCCGTCGCCGTTTCTCATCGACGGCATGGAAAAGGCCGTGAAGAGGATCATCAAGGCACTGCAGAACCATGATAAGATCATGCTCTACGGAGACTATGATGTGGACGGAATTTCGTCCGTGTCCATCGTCTATCTTTTCCTGAAATCGGTCGGTGCTGCAGTCGGTTATTACATTCCGAGCAGGCTCAAAGAAGGATACGGACTCAACAAAGAGAGCATAAAGAAGTTCGTCAGCAGCGGCTACAAGCTCCTCATAACCCTGGATTGCGGAATATCGAATGCTGAAGAAATAGCGTTTGCAAAACAGAACAATATGGAGACGATCATCGTCGACCATCATGAAATTCCGGACACGATTCCGCCGGCGTATGCGATACTCGACCCCAAGGAGAGCGAAGTACAGGATATCAGCGTCCTGGCAGGCGTCGGTGTGGCGTTCAACCTGCTTATGGGCCTGCGCAGTACCATGAAAAAGGAAGGGTTCTTCAACTCCATGAGCATGCCGAACCTGAAACGTTACCTGGATCTCGTCGTGCTCGGGACGATTGCCGACATCGTGCCGTTCACCGGGGAAAACAGGATTATAGTCAGTACAGGCATCAAAGTCCTGAGCGATTCCGAACGGCAGGGTATACAGGCGATCAAGGAAATTGCATCCGTACCGGGAACTGCGGTGCGGGCTGCCGACGTGAGTTTCAGGATTGCTCCGAGGATCAATGCAGCGGGCAGGCTCGATGACCCTGCCATCGGTGTTCAGCTCCTGACAACGGACAATCCTGCGCTCGCCAACAAGCTTGCCAGGGCGCTGGATAAGATCAACAGTGACCGGCAACTGATAGAGCAGAGGATATTCAGGGACGCACTCGAGATCATCAATAAAGATACGGTCATGAAAAAGAGCAAAGGCATCGTACTTGCTTCGGAAGAATGGCATCCCGGTGTCATCGGGGTCGTTGCTTCCAAGCTTGTCGAGGCGTATTATAAACCGACGATTCTGATTTCTTTGAACAGCGGTGTCGGCAAGGGATCTGCACGGAGCATTCAGTCCATACATATCTATGAAACATTGAAAAGCCTCAGCGAATACCTGGTCGGCTTCGGAGGGCATAAACTTGCTGCCGGGCTTGTCATCAAGACCGACAAACTGGACATCTTCAGGAATAACTTCTTTAAACTGCTCGACACGACCCTGACCGGCGACATGATGACGCCGATCCTTACCATCGACGGTGTCCTGAAGCTCAAACAGATTACCAGGAAGGTCAGTGATGAACTGAAATTGATGATGCCGTACGGTACGGGGAATGCGGAGCCTGTGTTCGTTTCGTATGACGTCAAGCTGAGAGACCCCGTTCTTCTGAAGCACAATGTCCTGCGGTGCAAGGCGGTCCAGGACGATACGACCCTCGGTGTCGTCGCCTTCAACACGGTGGATTCCATCGACCGTCTTCCGAAGCATGCAAATATAGCTTACTATATCAGGAATAACGCATATAACGGCAGCGATACCATAGAATTGGTCTTGAAGGATATCGCGGGATTGGACAATTGACAAAATGAACGGTCTGATTTAGACTGTAAAAAGAGGTACACTATATGGCAAGGGTAACAGTAGAAGACTCATTGAAGATTACGAATAACAGGTTCATACTCGCACAGATGGTGATGAAGCGGGCCCGGCAGTTGATCAAAGGCGCGTTTCAGCTCATCGAAAACAAGGACGACAACAAGGAGATAGTGCTGGCGCTGCGCGAGGTTGCTGCGAGCAAGATCCCGTATATTGTCGGAACGCCGAAAAAAAAGAAATAGATTCAGGGATTGACACAGAGGTGAGGGGAAAACGGTATGAGCAGGAGCGTCCCTGCTGTTATAACCGTGCAACGCTCAACAGCTCCACAGTGAAAAGCTATGATACGGTTAAACGAAATCCATGAAAAGATCCTATCGTATAACCCTGAAGCTGATTTAGACTTAATTAACAAAGCGTACGTATTTTCCGCCAAGGTTCACAATGGACAGGTACGGATGTCCGGTGAGCCATATCTCGTTCATCCGATGGAGGTTGCGGGTATTCTCGCCTCCCTCAAAATGGATGTTCCTACCATTGCCGCAGGACTGCTCCATGATACCGTGGAAGACACCTGGGCGACCATAGACGAGGTCAGCGATCTGTTCGGTAAGGAAGTTGCGGACCTGGTCGAGGGCGTCACCAAGATCAGCAATATCACATTCAATACGGAGCTTGCAAAACAAGCGGAAAACTTCCGCAAGATGCTGGTCGCGATGGCAAAAGACATCCGGGTCATCATCATCAAGCTGGCCGATCGCCTGAACAACATGAGAACGCTCGAATACATGCCCGAGGACAAGCGTGAGATCATAGCCAGGGAAACCCTTGATATCTACGCGCCAATAGCCCACCGGCTTGGTATTTACTGGTTGAAATCCGAACTCGAGGACCTCGCCTTCCGTTTTACCAAACCGGAACTCTACTACAAGCTGTCGAAAATGGTGGCCAAGACCCGCAAGGAACGGGAAAAGTACGTACATGAGGTCGAACACATCATGAGAGGCATCCTCGAAAAAGAAGGTATGAAGGTTGATGTGAGCGGCAGGCCAAAACATCTGTATGGTATTTACCAGAAGATGGAAAAGTACAACCTCGATTTCGAACAGGTGTACGACATCACGGCATTCAGGGTCATCGTCGACGGTATTAAGGACTGTTACCAGGCGCTCGGCATCATCCACACGACATGGCGGCCCGTGCCCGGGAGATTCAAGGATTATATAGCAATGCCGAAGAACAACATGTATCAGTCGCTCCACACGACCGTTATCGGACCCAAGGGTGAGAAGGTCGAGATACAGATAAGGACGAGGGAGATGCACATCGTCGCCGAAGAAGGTATTGCTGCACACTGGAAGTACAAAGAAGGAAAGCTGGTCGATACGAAGGAAGATGTCACATTCCGGTGGGTACGCCACCTCATAGAATGGCAGCAGGAATTGAAAGACCCGGAATCCTTTATGCAGTTCGTCAAGGTTGACCTCTTTCCGGATGAGGTCTACGTGTTTACGCCCAAAGGGGATGTTATCGAGCTTCCGGTGGGCGCAACACCGCTTGATTTTGCCTATGCAATCCACACGGACGTCGGGAACCACTGCGCCAGTGCAAAGATAAACGGCAAGATCGTCCCATTGAAATCTTCTCTGAAAAACGGGGATACCGTCGAGGTCATTACGTCGCCGACAGCCCATCCGACCCGGGACTGGCTGAGGATCGTTATCGTACCCAAGACCAAGGCAAAGATCCGGCAGTGGCTGAGCAAGGAGGAGCGCGAAGAGAGCCAGAGCATCGGTAAGGAATTGCTCGAAAGCGAGTTTTCCAAATTCAATTTCGAGTTCTCCAAATTTGCGGGGTCGAACGAAATGAACCATTACCTGTCGGAAGCGGGTATCAAAACCATCGATAGCCTGTATTCCCAGGTGGGATACGGCAAGGTGTCGCCGTTCCAGGTCATGAAGCATCTTATCCCTCTGGACAAGCTGAACGAGCTCAAGCCGAAGACCGACAGCGCAATATCCAAGCTCTTCAAGCTCGTTGCACGGAAATCGTCGACGGCTGTCAAGATTAAAGGAATGGATGATATCCTCGTCAGGTTTGCGCATTGCTGTAACCCTATTGTCGGTGACCCGATCGTCGGGTTTATCACCAGAGGACGGGGTATAACCATACATACCGCAGACTGTCCGCGGACGCTTGAACTTGATACCGAACGTAAGATCGATGCCGAGTGGGATGTTGGGAGCAACATCCTGCGGCCGGTCAAGATCCTGGTGACCGGTATCGACAAGCCGGGACTGCTCGCCAATATAACGAACTCCATTTCGTCCATGGGCATCAACATTATCCGTGCATCCGTTGCGCCCAACAGGAACCAGAAATCAACGCTCATGTTCGAGATCGCTGTCAAGGACACCCATCAGCTCCGTGACATATCCAACAATATAGCCAAAATAAAAGATGTTACCAATGTGCAGAGGGTAATGTCGGGAGAGAGCGCATGAAACGATGCATGACCTCGGATAAGCTTCCCCGGGCCATCGGCCCGTATTCGCAGATTGTCGTGAGCAACGGATTTTTATTCCTGTCCGGTCAGATACCTCTGGATCCCGTCACCGGGAATCTGGTTCAAGGCGGGATAGAGGAACAAACCAGGTCTGTGCTTGAAGCAATCAGAGCAGCGTTGCAGGAACAGCATCTGGACATGAGCGATGTCGTGAAGGTAACC
>JAJYLM010000078.1 GCA_021787655.1 bacterium | reverse complement strand
CCGGTCACAATAAATGCATGCGCCGGACAGTCGGCAGGTTCCGGCTGACCAACTTCAAGGGGATGGTTGTGCAGGAATGGCAGCAGGACAATAATGGACAAGTACAATGATGCAAGCGCAACGCGCTGTATATGAGGACCTTTTCTCATGTCGTTCCTGTCCATAGCGTTAGAATATAGTGTACTCATGAAATGCTTGTCAATTTAGCCACGTTTAGAAATAAGTCAATCCCTCAAAGGTGGTGCGGGCTTGTACCTGACGTTACTTCATTGTATCGTATCGCAGTGCACGTGGTGGGTCAGAATTTCAGCTTCAGGAAGATGTCGAGGGCGGAGAAGAAGAGCATGATGCCGCTGACGCCGATATTGGTCTCATAGAACGCCTTTTCGACCTTGGAGAAGTCGTCGGGACTGATGAGGCTGTGCTCGTACACGAGCAGGATGACGATGAAGACGATACCGGCAAAGTACAGGACGTGCATGGGGTACAGTATTCCAA
The DNA here is from genome assembly GCA_021787655.1 of bacterium. GTDB lineage: Bacteria > JAMCPX01 > JAMCPX01 > JAMCPX01 > JAMCPX01 > JAJYLM01. The sequence goes on along the minus strand of JAJYLM010000078.1, from coordinate 8,631 downwards.
ACAGGACAAGCGCGGCCACCATAAGCGCGTGCATGAGCCGCGAGAAGAAAATGGCCCTCTTTACGCCGAAGATGACCGGTATGGAAAACAGGTGCTCTTTCCGGTCGAAATCGAGGTCCATCAATGAGTACAGGATATCGAACCCCCCCACCCAGAGGATCACAGCGCCGCTCAGCAGCATAATGCTCAGCGGCAGGTCGCCGCGGATGGCGATCCAGGCACCTGCCGGTGCCATCGCATCCACAAACCCGAGTACGAAGTGGCTGAGCCAGGTAAATCGTTTGAGGTACGAGTACAGAAAAACAATGATCAGCGCCGGGAAGCTCAGGATGAAGCTGAGTTTGTTCAGCATGTATGCGGAGAATACGAAGATGGCGCACGAGATGACCAGCATCACCACGGCTGACTTGACGGTCACAAGGCCTTTCGGTATCGCCCTGTTCCTGGTCCTTGGATTGCGTGCGTCGATGGCAGCATCGGCGATCCTGTTCCACAGCATGGCAACGGTCCGCGCGAAGGTCACGGCTATCAGGATCCAGAACATCTGGTACAGTGTGGGTATGATATTTGCAGCGAGCATCATGGCTATGATCGCAAAAGGTATTGCAAACAGCGTATGCTCGAACTTGATCATCTCGAGAAGGGTCTTCGTTTTTTTTATGATAGTTTCAACCATGCATATTTCCCGGCTGATGCGTTGTATTCCGTGCCTCGCTGCCTGCCGCGGCAAGCATGCTCAGTCCTATCAGAAACATCATGCCGCGCAGGAGAACGGTGTTGAAGAACATGGGTTCGAAGGCGCCTCCTGCGGCAAAGGTCATAAAGCCGGCAAGCACGGCATTGGAAACCGCATCTTTGTTCATGAACAGGACGTACAGTATACCAAGATAGAGTATCAGGAAGCCGGTGAACCCGATGATACCGGTTGTTGCAAGGAATTCCACGGGATCGCTGAATGTCCTCTGCCATCCCGCGTCCTCGGGCCTGTTCTTTTTTGTCCAGATGCCGTAGCAGTTGAACCCGGCACCGGTGAGAGGGTGGCGGCGCAGAATGGCTTCCGTGTTTTCGAGCATGTGAATCCGGGCGAGGTTTGACCCGTACCGCACGCCGGACGCCGTTGTCGGATGGATGGTGCTGAAGAACAATTCAGACAGTTCGGTATGGGGGAACATCATGATAAAGGACAGACCAACCACGGTTGCAAGCACCGTGCCATAGAGGATAGGCCGCACCCTGAGCACTCCGTATGCCACGAATGCAGACCAGATACCGACAGCCCCGCTCCTCGCATACGCGAAATACGTTGTAGCTATGGAGACAAGCGCCGGTCCTGCATGTGTCAGGCGTGACACAATGCCTTTGCTGAACCAGGCGAGAACAACGACGAGCACGAAGAGGACCGCATAGTACTGACCGAACCGGAGTGCAATCCTGTCAGACAGGTTATGGTTGGCATTGTCTACCGTCTGATAGACATCGAACTTGTACGGCAGCACGGATCTTCCCAGGAGATGCTGCGCAATGAGATACACGGCAACGATACCCGACACTGCAAGAAGCATACCAAGCAGACGTTTCGTTGTTTTTGCATCAGGGTCGAGGTTGAGCAGTACGTATGGGAACAGCAGCCACCGCGTAATGGCGAATTTCCGTAAGCTCAACGAAGGATCAAGGGAGAACGGCAGGGTTATGCCGGCGAGCACGATGAACGCCACGAGTGCGATGGTGTAAACCCGGGGCGGCAGGCGGAGCCGTTTGCCTGAAACGGCGATGATGATGGCAGCAAGCAGCCCGATGTCAAACCCTGCCTCGGAAATTGCCGGGGAGTACGGCATGGAGAGGACAAACACGTATAAGCCGGCGAGTCCTGTTTTGAATGCAATGTTTTTTATATTCTTCATGGTTTTTATAAAATTTAACGGGCGTACCTTGTTATAACATCAAGGACGGTCTTTGCAACAGTGACTGCCTCTTCCCTGCTCAGGCGTGCATACAGCGGCAGGCTGACAGCAGAGATATATGCGTCGTAGGTATTGGCAAGTGTGTCGTAGTGGTACCGGTATTTCTTCGCATAGTAAGGATGTATGTGCAACGGGATGTAATGGACGGATGCCCCGATGCCCCGCTGTTCCAGAGCTTGGATGAATTCGTCCCTGCTGAGCGAGAGTGCATCCTTGACGAGACGCAGGATATACAGCTCCCTGGTGTGCGATGCGTCTGCTGCATCAGACCACGGAATAATAATCTTGTCTTTTGCTTCCTTCAGGAGCGTGTTGTACGTGTGTGCTGCTGTCCTGCGCTGTTCGAGGTTGGTGCCTGCCTTGTTGAGGGAGAGCAGGGAGAGCGCGGCTTGTAGACCGGACGGAGCGCTGTCGAAACCGGGTCCGGTGATCTCATAGTACCAGTTACCGGCAGGGCCGCCGGCTTTGTCTGGTTGCACCGGCTTTATTCCATGGTCAGTGAGACTTTTAATCGATGCGTACGTCTTCTCCATGTCTGTTGCTATAACGGCGCCCCGGACAAAGGGATCGTTGTTTGCAAAGACAGTTACGTGGGGACGGGACCCGGGGGGGCAGCTCCGGTAATCACGAAGGGGATTGAAGTATGTATAGTGTATCACCTGTATGCCGGCTGAAGCTGCACGCTGCAGGATCGGTGCAAGGTCCGGAGTATACCCGGCAGTATCAAAGAGAATGGCGGCCTTTGTCCTGCTCCGGATCACGGAGCCGAACGATTCCGGAGAAAGCGTGAGCGTCTGCGGATCGATATCCGCGAACACTGCCGCTGCTCCCGAATGTTCCACAGCCTCCCCGATGTCAGGGACTGCATATGAAGGCAGGATCACCTCGTCCCCGGACGTAATGTTGAGGGCCGACAGCGAAACGAGCAGTGCGTGCATGGCAGAGCTGACCGCTGCTGTACAGGTAAATCCCGTGAACCCGGCAACGGTTTGTTCATACCTCCTGACAAGTCCGGGTGCGTCCTGCTCCCGGATCTCAGGAATGCCGGCTATCGTTTTCAGATCCTCGTCTGTTATATCTGTTCGTGTAAAGGGGATGTATCTCGCTGCATCGCTGCTCATGCAACTATTGCAGGTTCTTCCCTGTTATACGGGTATATGCTTCGAGGTACTTTTCCCTCGTTTTGCTGACGATATCGTCAGGGAGCTGCGGTGTCGGAGGTTTTTTGTTCCACTGTATGGACTCCAGCCAGTCGCGGAGAAACTGTTTGTCAAAGCTCTTCTGGGGGCCGCCCGGTTTGTAGTCGGCAACCGACCAAAACCTCGATGAATCCGGCGTGAGCATTTCGTCGATGATGATGAGCTCGTCCTGCGGTGTCAGGCCGAATTCGAATTTCGTGTCCGATATAATGATGCCTTTTGTCGAAGCGTACTCGTATGCCTTTTTATAGATGGCGATGGTTTTTTCGACGATGGCTGATGCGTACTTTTTACCGACGATCTCCTCGAACCTCTTAAGGTCGATGTTCTCGTCGTGTCCCGCTGCTGCCTTGGTCGAGGGTGTGAAAACAGGTTCCGGAAGCTTGTCCGATTCTACAAGACCGGGTTTGATGCTGATGCCGCATATCTTGCCTGATTCTTTATATTCTTTCCAGCCAGAACCCGACAGGTATCCCCGGACAACGCATTCCGCTGCGAACGGTTTCGCCTTCCTGACAATCATGGAACGACCCCGGAGCATGTCGAGATACGGTTTTAACGATGCCGGATACTTCTGAACATCAGCGGTTATGACGTGGTTCTTAATAATATCGCTGGTATAATCGAACCAGAAAAGGGAAAGCCCGTTAAGGATCTTTCCTTTGTCCGGGATCCCGTTCGGCATGATATAATCGAAAGCAGAGATACGGTCCGAGGCTATGATCAACAGCGTATCACCGAGATCGTAGATGTCGCGCACCTTGCCCCTTCCCTTCAGGGGTAGGCCTTTAATGTCTGTTTTGAGTACAACTTCACCTGCCATTGCTTGTTTCTCCTCTCCAAATAATAGTTCGTTCGAAAACCAGGTTCATTGTTCTGACCTGCGGAATAAAAGACCTGAGCGGAAAACGCGTCTGTTCTCCTGGTCGTAGAAAGAGATTATTCACTTTTTCCGTGCAGGTCAAATGAAATAACAATGATTGGGTTTTGCTGCCTGCAGACCGTTCTGCAGGTTTTCCTGCGTCATGTATCAGCAACCCCTGCGTGCTGCTGCAAGCTCCTGAACCTCCACCGGGCCGCTATCCTGGACTGGTGCCTTTGGATGATGACACCTTGTTTGTCTTCTCAAGGTACTTGTGATGACGGCGATTCTGTGTTACAAAAACAATGGATCGCAGCTGCACACTACGACATCATAGGTCCCTCATAATCTGAAACAGGATGAGACTGCTTTGGATTTTTAAAAAATTATATAGTTACATTGTTCATTTTTTATTCGTAACGGGGAGGTAATTCTTCATGAAGCAATGGGCTGTAGTATTCGTGGTAGTGGTGATACTGATGGCTGTCAAACCTGCCGGCGCAGCACAGGCGATTATATCGTTCAGGTTCTTTCACAAACCAATTCTTACCGCTGAACCGGGAGAGCCGCTGCAGGTGTCTGCAACGATAGATCCGGCCGGCAAAGTCGCCTATGCTTCGCTGCTCTACAAATCACCATCCGACACTTATTACAAGGCAATATTCCTGAAACAGAGGTCTGGGGATACATTTATTGGCACCATCCCGGGTACGGACATCAATCCTCCGAAAATCATGTACTACATCACCGTCGTGGACAAAAACGGGCAATCCCATCTGCTCTTCATGGGTCCGAACAACCCCCAAATCGTGGATGTCGGCCAGGTCAGTGTCCAGTCCGCAGAAGAGACATCGGCCATGGAGCAGGAACTCGCCCTGTTCAGTTCTGAAGACGTGGTTTATTCGGCTGCAAAGCACAAACAAAAGATCACCCAGGCTCCTGCCGCGATCAGTGTTATCACCGCCAACGATATCAAGTACAGCGCAGGACTTTCGTTGTCCGATGTTTTCAGGACCGTTCCGGGCATGGATGTGGAGTACATCAATCCATCGTATCCGATATTCAATGAGCGCGGTTACGGCACCGAGAAGAATAACCGTATGCTGGTCCTGCTCAACGGCAGGGTATTGAACAATACCCTGTTCGGTCCGACCTTCATAGAAGATTTACCTGTTCCCCTGAATGAGATCGGCAGAATAGAGGTCATCCGGGGTGCGAGCTCTTCCCTGTATGGTGCCGACGCTGTTACCGGCATCATCAGCATAACGACGAAAAAGCCCAAGAACTCGCCCGCCTTCATTGTTTCCGGTATGGGTGGTCTGACGACAGAAAAACCTGCGACTTTTATCGGGAACTATGATACCTCGGTGGTCGCTCAGGTTGAAACGGGTACGACAGGTTTCATCGGCAGTGCGGGGTATAAACATCTTGCCGACTTTTCCGATCCGAGCAAAACGGCGCTCAACCTTCCCCGTGCATGGCTGTACGTCGATCACGATTTCACAAAGGATCTCAAGGCTTCGCTCGAAGGCGGCTGGGACGAACCTAACTTCGAACTATTTACGGACCTCAATATTTTCAATGCAACGTTTCAGGAGAACTACATCAAGTCCGACGTTGATTACAAAGGACTGAAAGTGGATGCCTACTGGAACCGGTTTTATGCGCTGATCCCGATGACGGTATCGTTTTTGGGTGCGCCCTTGTCGCTTTTTTCATCGGATTTCAGCGGCACGACCAACAGCTACGATCTCGACGTCCAGTACAATCTGCCTGTAATTCCCTACAACAAACTCATTGTCGGTGCGAATACGACCTACAATGCCTACGATTACCCGCTGCTGCTGACCCACTACAACGGTATCGATTTATCGAAGGAATTCATTTACGGCGGTTTCATCCACGATGAGATCGGCCCGTTCGCCAATTTTGTGCTGACCCTCGATGGACGGTATGACCATTTTTCCGTCACCCAGCCGGGGGTCAGTTACCGGGCAAACCTGAGCTATTCCATAACCCCGGAGCAGACCCTGCGGGTCTCCTACGGTACCGCGTTCAGGAAGCCCATCTACATGGAAGCGCAGTTTATGCCGGTCGTCAACCCGCTGCCGGGAATCATTTATCCTCCTGTCCTCGGCAATCCTTACCTTCAGAACGAGCAGATCCGTTCAACAGAATTCGGCTATATCGGCCAATGGGGAGCGCACGTGAGAACAGAATTCACGGCCTATTACCAGGAGCTGCTGAACGAGATCAACTTTGCGTTTCTCTACAATCCCATGAGAATCATGTTTGTCAATTCATCGCCGCGGTATGTCGCGCACGGCGGTGAGGCGGGTATCGAGTATGAACCCATCGAACAGATAAAAATGTTTGCGAACTATTCCTATATCCTCCGGGAAGACAGCATAACGTCTTCGGTCGGCAACTATTCGACCGAAAAATTCAACGTCGGGGCGCGCTATGCACTGGCGCACCGTTTTTTTGTCAACGTTGACGGCGATTATGTTTCCGCAAAGGTCGCGGAGCTGACGAACCCCGCGGCTGCCTATGCGACATCCGTGATGACGCTCCCGTCATACTTCATCGTCAATACGAAGGCGGGGTACACAGTTATCAGGAACAGGGTTGAGATTGGTGCGTATGTTTTTAATCTGTTCAACGACATCCACCATGAATTTCCATATATAGAATCCCCGAGTCCTTCCCTGCTGCAGACGGAAACCTTCGGCGGTGAGGCAATCGGCAGGATGCTCATGGTTTATGCAACGCTCTCCTTCTGACGCACACGTGATGGTTTTGAGGAACCAGCGGCATGGTACGGACCCGGCACCCCGGGCCCGGTGAAGAGGAGGTGTCATAACGTCGATGATGACGGACGCTGAATCAGCCAATATAACGCAGTGGGACGGCAGGAAGGGGCACTATGAAGTATACTTCCTCAAGTTCAATCATGTCCGGACCTCGACGGGTTTCTGGATACGGTACACATTACTTGCACCGTTGAACGGCAGCCCGATTGCTGAGCTGTGGGCAATATTTTTCGATGCAAACGATCCATCAAAAAATAACGCCGTCAAGAACACGTTCCCTGTTTCCCGTGTCGTCGTTAAAAAGGATGTCTTCTTTCTGGGCATCGGAGATGCTCTCATGACGCACACCGGCGCTCACGGGAGGATTACGGGTGACGACGGCTCGATGAGCTGGGACCTTAGGTTTGATCCAGTTGCCGGACTGTACCGGCATTTCCCGGCTGACTGGATGTACCGGGCGCCGTTACCTTCAACCAAAGTCGTGTCTCCTAATTTCAGTATCAAGGTTTACGGTTCCATCGAGGTTAACGGCAAGATCTACAATTGCGACGGAGAACCGGGGCAGCAGAGCCACCTCTGGGGGACAAAGCATGCAGCCCAATGGACATGGGCAAATGCAACTCTATTCAGCGAAGACGAAACAGCGATATTCGAATGTCTCTCGGCAAGAATCAATATAGGAAGCCTGCTGAGTCCGGCATTGACCCTGTTCTTTTTGCGGTATAAGGGGAAGGACTACTATCTGAACGGCCTTATCAGCCTGCTCAGAAACTCGGTTGACGGTTCGCTGCCTGCCTGGAGGTTTCACTCAGGTTATCATGCTCTGCGGTTGAGTGGGGAGATTCGCGCTCCTCTGGAATCATTTATCGGGGTTGAGTACACGGATCCCGACGGAGCAAAGCTGTGGTGTTACAACACAGAGGTTGCAACGCTTCATCTCGAGGTCGATGTACCCGGGACGAAAACCGGGACACTGACATCACCTGGATTTTCTGCGCTCGAGTTTGTCAGCAGATCCAGGGATCCTCGTGTTCGAATACGGTTATAATCCATAAAAATCCATATTTCGGCCATCTGTAAGTAATCTGTAAGTCCTCGTGTGGTAAAATATAAATGATATTCTTTCCGGGACAGATTCGTTCATACCGGCAGAGGATAAATACTATGGACGCAGGAGGCATTATGCTGCGGTTTGCTCAAAGTTTATTTTATTTACATTCCCAGCCTGTCTTTTTATCGATGATTCATTGTAAGACCGGCAGTGAACTGCTGACACTGCTGAAAACAGTCGTTTCTACTTCTCCCTTCCTCGTTGCAGTACACAGTCAGGAAAACGGCAGGTTTGAACATGATATCATCGAGCATCTTGAACAGGGTATTGCACTGCTTGACAGTTCTTTGCGGATAGTATTTTCAAATCACAGATTTGATCGGCTTTTTCACATTTGTTTTGGAAAAGACGGCAAAGGAGTTTTGTCAGGATATATCAACAGTCTTGGCTCAAGAAAGAGGGTTGTTGTGCGGATTGAGAGTACTGCAGGTGTCCAGTTTTTTATGGTGATCAAGGCATTTATGGTCGCCAACAACAAGGTTTATCTTTTGACGCTGAACAAGAGACGTCTGAGGAAGATCGATTTATTCAAGGCGCTGCAATCCGAGTATAAAATATCGTTGAATGATTTTAAGATTCTGACGTATCTTGGCAAGGGGTTCAACAACAATGAGATAGCACAGCTCTGTGACATGAAAACCTGCAATGTTAAATACCATCTTTTGTTCCGCTTTTTTGATAATTG
>JAJYLM010000077.1 GCA_021787655.1 bacterium | reverse complement strand
AATCGACAGCATGAGCAGGCTGACCGGTATACCGGCGTCCATCGGGGCGCAGATGATCGCGAAGGGCATGATCCAGCAGACCGGTGTCATCCCTCCCGAGGCGTGTATCCCGCCGGCACCGTTCATCGAAGAGCTGAAAAAACGGGACATCGAAATCGAAGAGATGTAAGGAGGTTCCATGGTTACCGTAGAAATACTGATCACGACGCTGAACACATTCGTGCAGAAGGTGAATGCAAACACAACCCTGAAAAAGATCCTCAAGGGATGGTCGAAACTCCTGGTGGTAAAAACCAAGGACCCGGATGCGGTTGCGACCTTGAAGGTGGAAAAGGGGACAGTCGTCGACGTGAAGCTCGAGGACACGCAGGACGCTGATATCACGCTGTCCGCGAATGCGGATGTTATCAACGACATCTTTACGGGAAAGGCAAACCCTTCCCGGCTCTATCTCGACGGCACGCTCAAGGTGTTTGCATCCCAGAAGGACCAGATGGTCCTCGATTCGATCGTTGACATCGTCTGGAAATAGCCATGCCGAAGCTCAAGAAAGCACTGCACCTCAGAACGCTCATTTCGGCGAGCGCCGGCATAGCGCTTGCATCGAGTGATTTTCCGGCTCTGATAAAGGCGGCGGCCCAGGCCGGGGGATGGGCCATCGTCATCGTCATCATCTGCAGCGGCATCATCACTGGTCTGGTATCGCTTTCGTTTGCGGAACTCGCAGGCATGTACCCGACTGCCGCAGGTGTCCGGGTCTATACGAAAAAGGCATTCGGCGACACACCGTCCCTCACGATCACGATCTTTTATGTATTCTTTTCCATCATCATCGCGTCGGCAGAAACCTATATCTTTTCTGCAGTACTCCACGCGCTGTCCCCGGCCCTTTCTGCCCGGTTATGGGTGCTTATATTTTTGATTGTCGCTATCGGTATGAACATCCTCGGTGTTGAGATTGCGGGCGCCTTACAGGATATCCTGACCTTCATGATGTTTGCGGGCATCATCGGCCTGTCGCTGTACGCGATATACTCACCGCAGTTCAGCCTTGTCTCGGTACCGTTCGCGCCGGCGGGTATCGGCGGCTTCGGTACCGCTGTCGCGACATCGATATTTGTGTACACGGGCTTTGAATGGACGACCCCGCTTGCGGAGGAGGTGGCTTCCGGGAAATCCGTGCTCTCCTACTCCCTGCCCCTATCCGTGGCACTGCTCACCGTAACCTTTGCATTGTTCTCGTATGCCGTGATGGGGATCGTACCGCTCAGCCGTGTAACCCATACGCCGATTCCCCACCTGATCTTCGGACAGACACTCGCCGGACATCTGGGAATGTACCTCATGGCCGCGGTCAGCTTCCTGGCAACCATGACGTCGTTCAATGCAGGGGTCATGGGGAACTCACGGCTGATCTATGCACTCGCCCGGGAAGGAAGCTTTCCCAGGTTCATGAGCAGGCTGCATCCCAGATATTTCACGCCGTGGATCGCACTCCTTATCATTTTCTCGATCATAGCTGCATTTTCCGTCACCATCGCCTTTCATCCAAAGGCGTTCCTCGTTCCGATTCTCGTGGCAGCATCCATAGAAACACTCATGTATGCCATCATTTCATTCTCGGTCATAGCCCTCCGGTACAGGGAGAAGGATACAGCCAGGATATTCCGGATACGCGGAGGAATCCTGGTCCCCCTGTTCACGGGCATCGTATTCCTCCTGCTCACGATTGGCATTCTCGCATCATCGTCAAAATACGTTGCACTGCTGTTTGTTTCCGGCTTTGTTCTCTCGTACCTGTATTCAAAATACATTGTACCCCGGCTTGAACATTGACTTTGCACTTGAGGCTGCAACTATGCTATAAATGAAAGAACTGCAGCATCGACGGATTTCCTGCGGACGTGCAGCGGTTTGAAAAGGAGCCTGTATGGAAGAAGAACTTTTTAAAAGATTCGGCAAGGTATTCCCCCGGGGAACCATTTTGTTCCGGGAGGGAGATACCGGCGATGATATGTACATCATCAACAGCGGCAAGGTCAAGATCTTCAAGGAGATCGGCGGTGTGGAGAAAGTGCTCGCGCTTCTCGGACAGTCCGATTTCTTCGGAGAGATGTCGCTCCTGAACAAAAAGCCGAGGTCCGCAAGCGCCGAGATCGTGGAAGATGCGAAGATCATGGTCATCAACAACAGCACCTTCGACACAATGATCCGGAGTAATGCAGAGATAGCTATCCGGATCATCAGGACCCTTTCCAAGCGCCTTGAAGACGCGGACGTTCAGATCGCTAACCTTATGATAAAAGATTCGAACCAGCGGGTACTTGTGACCCTGATCAAGCTCTCCGAGAGCGGCAGCGTGATCGAGGACGGGAAATTTCTGAAAACGGACGCAGAGAAGATTGCGGTAACAACCGGGCTTGAGAAGAGCAAGGTCCAGGAACTCATGGAAAAACTGGTCAAAAACAGGCTTATCGAGACCACCAACAACGGCATCCTGATCAGGAACACCGACAATCTTAAAAAGTATCTCGATTACCTTGTCATGAAAGAGCAATTCGAAGGCATGTAAAGAACAGGTGGGATGCAATGAAGATACGGGTCCTGGGCTGTCACGGCGGCGAACTGCCGAAATACCGTACAACCTCTTTTCTCATCAATAAACGAATCCTCCTTGATGCAGGGTCTGTCACCGGTGTTCTTGGGTTGAAAGAGCAGCTCGCCCTTGAGCACGTCATCCTGACCCATGCACATGCAGACCACTCACGGGACACCCTCTTTCTCGCAGACAACATCATCGGCGCTGGTGGAAAGGGTTTTACCATGTATGGCCTGCCATCCGTCGTCACCGATGTCCGTCAGCACCTGTTGAACTGGCACATCTGGCCGGATTTCACCGAGCTCCCGGACAAGAACAATCCCGTGATCACGATGAACGCCGTCGAAAACGGGAAAACTGTCGTCATGGACGGCATGGAGGTCACCTTGTGCACAGTTGATCACACGGTTCCTGCAGCAGGGATCATCCTCGACGACGGGAAAGCCAGCGTTGTGTTCAGCTCGGATACTGCGCCGACGGACAGACTCTGGAAGCTCGCCTCCGAAAAAAACAATCTGAAAGCGGTCTTTATAGAATGCTCATACCCGGACGGGCAGGAGCACCTTGCCCGGCTGTCGAAGCACCTGACGCCGGCACTGGTGCGCAGTGAGATAAAAAAAATCGGAAAGGACGTTCCCGTCTACATTTACCATGTGAAACCGCAGTTCTACAGACAGATTCTGCACGAACTGAAGCAGCTGCACATCAAGCATATGGAAGCGGTAAAACTGAATCAGGTGATAACCCTCTAAATGGCTTTATTTGGTTCAGACAACAAAACAAAGAACAGCCTTGACGGCCTGTGGATCAAGTGCAACAACTGCGGCGAGATCATCTACAAAAAAGAGGTCGAGAAAAACCTCAAGGTCTGTCCGAAATGCAATTATCACTTCAGGTTATCGTCGAGAGAATGGATAGAGATCCTGATGGACCACGACACCTTTCATGAGTTGTGGGCTGACGTGGAATCAATCGATCCCCTGGATTTCAAAGACCGCACGAGGTACAGGGACAAATTAAAAGAAGCCCAGAAACAAACCGGTATAAAAGATGCGGTCGTGACAGGCCACGGCCTGATCAATGACCTGTTCGTGTACACCGGTATTTTCGATTTTAACTTCATGGGCGGGAGCATGGGCAGTGTGGTCGGGGAAAAGATCGCCCGGCTTATAGAACAGGCGGCCGAGTCACAATCCAACCTTCTCATCGTCACTTCATCGGGTGGTGCGCGCATGCAGGAAGGCATCTTTTCGCTCATGCAAATGGCAAAAACGAATGCAGCTTTAAGCAAACTCAACCAGGGCAGGACCCTGTACATCGTCCTTTTGACCGACCCCACCACAGGCGGGGTCGCCGCGAGCTTCGCGAGCATCGCGGATATCATCATAGCGGAGCCGAAGGCATTGATCGGATTTGCCGGTCCCCGGGTCATTTCGGACACGATCGGACAGAAGCTGCCGGATGGTTTTCAAAGGGCGGAATTCCTGCTCGAACACGGCATGATAGATATGGTCGTCGAACGAACGGTCATTAAAAAAACAATTGCCCAGATCATCCGGCTGCTCGGGAACACGGAAAAGAAGACAGGACAGCCATGACGGTCCTCCAGGTCATTCTGACAATCCTGCTCTTTCTCATCATGATCGCTGCCACGTTGTCCATTGTGTTCGGCCTGCCGGGTACGTTGATATCGTTTCTTGCCGTTCTCTTCTTCGTCCTCCTGACAAAGGCCAGGTTCATCGGCTGGACAACGGTTATCGTCCTGGCGCTGCTGACCCTCATTGCCGAACTGGGCGAACAGCTGCTGGGTGTCAAGGATGCAGCCCGGGCCGGTGTTTCGAAGAAAGCCGTCGTAGCATCCCTCGGCGGCGGTATCATCGGGTCCATCGTACTGGCACCATTTTTGCTCGGGATCGGCGCGCTCATCGGTGCTGCACTGGGAACATTCGCCGGAGCTTTCACCGTGTCCCTCCTGGAGAGCAGACAAGCGCTCGATGCCGCTCACAAGGGATGGGTATCCGCGATAGGCAGGCTCAAGGGCACCATCTTCAAGGGCATCATATCAATCGTCATGATCGTGATCTGTATCATCGAGGTCGTGTAGACCGGGGAACCCCGGTAATCCCCTGCAGTTAAGCAGGTCTTCTTTTGAATAATCCGTATTTGATGATGACGTACAGCGTTCTGAAACCGTCTTTCATGCCTATCTTTTTGCCTTCCGCATAGCTCCTGCCGCTGTACGATATGCCAACCTCGTAGATCCGCACATTGAGCATCGAGACCTTTGCCGTTATCTCCGGTTCAAACCCGAACCTGTCCTCCTCGATGGCAACCCTGTCCAGTACGTCTTTCCGGAACAGTTTGTAACATGTTTCCATGTCCGTAAGATTGAGGTTGGTGAACATGTTCGAAAACGTGGTCAGAAATTTATTCCCGAGATAATGCCAGAAATAGATGACCCGGTGCGGCTCTCCTCCCATAAACCGAGACCCGAACACAACGTCCGATTTTCCGTCCAAAAACGGTTTGAGCATCTTTTCATAGTCTCCGGGATCGTACTCGAGGTCCGCATCCTGGACAACAACCAAATCCCCGGTCACCTTGCTGAAGCCGGTCCTCAGGGCAGCACCCTTTCCCTGGTTTTTTTCATGATAAATGATCCTGACCCTGTCGCGGCTATAATTCCTGAGAATTTCCCGCGTTCCATCCGTTGAACAGTCATCGACAACGATGACCTCCTTTTCAAGGTTGTAGACCGGGGCATCCAGGATCATCGTCAAAATATGTTCTATGGTCTCTTTCTCGTTATACACAGGAACAACTATCGATAGCTTCATATCTTAATCCTCTATCTTTAATGAAAATTTTTTCAATTCAACGCCGTTTTGATCGCAGATCTGTTTTATGACTCTCACCTTATCTTCTTTTATCTTCGGGGTCGAGATGATAATCTGATCAATATCCCTCGTTTTAATGGCGTCTTCAAGCTTCTCAATGCCGCCGATCACGCGATACCCGTGGATAGACCTGCCGTGCTTCATTGCATCGTCGTCCATGAAATAAACCGGAGACAGCTTCAATTGATCATTGTTGAGTATTTCATTGAGCGCAAATTCTCCGCTGTCGCCGGCTCCGTAGATGACAACCTTTTTATACTCATGTCCGTTGCTCTTCTTGAACAGGAAATCGAACGATTTGTATGTATACCGCGACAGTGCCATGAGCAGAAACAGAATGATGGCGTAAATAATGAAGACCGTCCTCGAAAAATTCGCAAACCGCCACACCAGGAGGATCGTCAGCATACTCAGCCCGACCCCTACCACGATACCCTTGATGATGGTCCATATCTCCTGCGTGCCGGTATACTTCCAGACACCCTTGTAAATCCCGACTGCAGAGAATGCCACGATCTGAATGCCGAGAATAATGGGCAATGACTTGAACAGCATCACGATGTTCGTTTTGAATACACTCCCCTCGAAACGGAGGATATACGCTCCGTAGAGCGACATGAATATCAGCAGAAGATCGAGCATGATCTCGAAAATCCTCCGTTTGTACGTCACATTGACAATGATGGAAATGGCTCCCTTTTCGTTCAGGCCCGTCTCATGGACCTTAATCTTGGAAAGGTACACTCCCAGAAATATGAGGGTAATGGTAAACAGGAAGATCAGCTCGATGTACACATACAGTGAAACAAACCTGCCCAGGTAAGCCAGAATTCCGGATAGCATGCTGATACCGTAGATCACGAGGACCGCACCGCGCTCGGACATGCCCACGCGAACCAGACGGTGCGACGTATGGTCTTTTCCTCCCTTCATTGCATCGACCCCCGAGAGCTTGCGCATAAACACGACGTAACTCGTATCGAAGATAGGAATAAGGAAGATCAGCACCGGGAGTATTATTATCTGAAGGAGCTGCCCCGGGAGTTTGATTTCGGGCACCAGCACCGTACTGCTCAGCATAAACCCGATAAACAGGCTTCCCGAATCTCCCATGAATATCGAAGCCGGATTGAAATTATACACAAGAAACCCGAGAGCCGCACCTATCAGAGAGGCCAGCAGCACCGATGTCGGGGATTGCAGAGTGCCGAACAGGCACAAAAAAATAACAACACCGGTTATGCTTGCTATACCTGCAGACAGCCCGTCCATATTGTCAAGCAGGTTGAATGCATTGGTAATACCGACAATCCATACGACCGTTAAAATAATATCGAAGGCCGCATTCCCGGTAACATCCCACTGCAGGCCGAACACGATGATAAACGCAGCAACGGCAATCTCCACAATAAGCTTGATGGGGGGAGACAGGCGTTTGAAATCGTCGATCATGCCCAGCACGAAGATGACGGTACCTGCGCAGAGAATGACCAGCACATGCTCATCCCATGCAGTCATCAGGACAAACCCTGCGACTGTTGCCGCGTAGATTGCTATGCCGCCGAGCATCGGTATGGGCGTCGAATGCCAGCGGTCACTCTTCGGATGCGATATGATGCCGTGGCGTACCGCAAACCGTTTGACAAGAGGTACGGCTATGACGGCAAATATAAAAGAGATCAGTGCGGCCAGAGATGCATGCATCAATTCAGCACTTCGTTATAGAGTTTTTTCATATCACGCACGAGCCGGTCAAGTGTAAACAATGTACTCACAAACTTCCTTCCGCGCATTCCGGTTTCATAACCGATTTCAGGATGATTTACAAGATAGTCGACAGCAGCTGCGAGGGCACCGGCCTGTCCCGGTGGTGCCAGGATACCCCGTTCGCACAGGTAAACTTCCTCTGCAACGGGCTTAACAACCGAACCGAGCAGGTCCTTGACACCGCCGACATCCGTGGCAATCACGGGCAGTGCACAGGCAAGGGCCTCGATGACGGCAACCGGTGCACCCTCGTTCAGAGAGCTCAGGACGAAGATATCCGTATCCCGGTACACGGGAACGACGTCCTTCCTGTACCCGAGGAATTCCACGCTGTTCCGGATGCCGAGTTCTTCCGCACGCTGAACCAATTCGTCTTTGAGGAGACCGTCCCCGACAATCATCAACCGGGCAGGGAACCGGAGGCCGCCGAATGCCTGGAGAAGAAATTTATGCCCCTTGATCGGGACAAGCCTTCCGACGATGGTCAGGGTAACCGCGTGGTCAGCACGATGCGGCTGTTCGCGCATACCGCTCTGCGGCTGTTCGAGGGCGAGGAACGGCTTCAGGTCATAGCCGTTGTAGATGGCCTTGATCTTGCGTTCCGGCGCTATTCTGTACCTCTCTGCAAGCTCCTGCTTCAGCGTGTCGCTGACCGCGATAATCCTGTCTGTAAAGAGGGCGAGGATCCTCTCGATCCATAAAAAGGCGGCAGTCACCAGACCGCTGAAATACCCGTTGAAAACATGGCCGTGAAACGTATGGATGATCCTGATCCTCTTCTTACCGAACCTCAGGTGTATCAGATTGTACAGTATGACTGCACTCCTGCCGACTGCCCCTGCCTTGGCTGTATGCGTATGGACGACGTCCGGCTGAAACTCCCGGATGAGCTTATACAGGGAAAGGACAGATCGTACGTCGCCGGCTGCGGACAGTTCCCTCCGGAGGGTATTGAGATACAGCGGTGTGACCTGGTACTGCCCGAGCAGATAGTCCATGGTCTCCTCGCCCCTGGAAACATCACCGACCACGAGCTTCGTATCAAACTCCTCGTCGAGGAAATGGGTCAGGAGAATCGTGTGCAGTGCAGGTCCTCCGATGTTCAGCCGTGCGATTACCCTTAAAACTTTTTTCTTGTCATCCATGATGGCTCTTTCATTTACCCTGCGATGTCCGTTCCCGTATGATTCATCCCTGCTTCTTTACGGTATTTTTATAGTCCCGGTACTGCCTGACTGCAGATTCAATTGCCTTCCTTCGATGACTGATCCTGTTTTTTTCTTCGACATCCAGAAGCCCGAGGGTCCTGTCGAATCCGTCGGGAATAAAGATCGGATCATAGCCGAAGCCATTGCCGCCTTCCGGTACTTCGGTTATGCGTCCCCGTAATTCTCCGTAACCGGTCAGATGACCGCCGTTCACCAGGGATATGACCACACATGCCTTGAACACGGCCAGCCTCCGTGCCGGTTCGATTGTTTTCATTCGTTCAAGCAGGGCGTTATTCCTGTCCTGATCAGAACCCTCCACGAACCGTGCGGAAATAACCCCGGGAAACCCGCCGAGCGCCGCGATCTCTATCCCCGAATCCTCTCCGAGCGCGTCAACACCGGATTGAGCAGTTGCAGATGAAGCCTTGAGGAGTGCATTTTCTTCATAGGAGACGACACCCTCCTGAACATCTGTTTTTACGGCAGGCATCCGTGCAAGAATTCCGTATACCTCTGCTATCTGCAGGATCTCGCGGAATTTTGCTTCGTTGTTGGTTGCCACAATAAGAATGTCTGTCATCATCTGTCGGTTCCTGCAGCATATCCACCCTGACGCTGCAGACGTATCTCCAGGATCATTTCATGCTCTTGTAGCCTTTTTGTATATCGTTGAACAACTGTTCGACTCCCTGATACCTGCTGAGCGGATTTTTTTCAAGACATTTTAAGCCGATATCCGAGAGCCAGGAAGGAATCTGTTTGTTGATCCTGTCCATGGGCGGCGGATTGGTGTGCACGTGGTGGTAACCGATATCTCCCTGGGTAAAGGGAGGCTTGCCGGTCAGCAATTCGTACATCGTACATCCGAACGAGTAGATGTCGGTTCTGGCATCGGTTCTCTCTCCAAGGATCTGTTCCGGAGACATATACAGCGGCGTGCCTCCGACAATGGTTTCCCCGTGCTTTATCTCCTCC
>JAJYLM010000076.1 GCA_021787655.1 bacterium | reverse complement strand
ATTCCCACTTTTCTGAGAAAGAAAGCCGATTAACATGAAGTACAGCGATGCCGGTGTCAGCATAGACAAGGGCAATGCCTTTGTCGAACGGATAAAGCCTTTGGCACGGAGTACCTTCAAAAAAGGTGTCCTGTCGGGCATCGGCGGCTTTGCGGGCCTGTTTGAGATAGACAGGAAGCAGTTCAGGCATCCGGTGATTGTCACGTCGACCGACGGCGTAGGAACAAAACTCAAGATAGCCTTCGAGATGGACATCCACGATACGGTCGGTATCGACCTGGTGGCCATGAATGTGAACGATATCGTGGTGAACGGAGCGCAGCCAGCGGTGTTTCTCGATTATATAGCAACATCGAAGATCCGTCTCGATATCGTGACGGATATCGTGAAGGGAATCGTGAACGGTTGCAAACAGGCCGAATGTACCCTGATAGGAGGAGAAACAGCGGAACTGCCCGGCTTTTATGCGGACAACGAGTACGACCTTGCGGGATTCGTGACCGGCGTTGTCGAGAAAGACAGGATTATCGACGGATCTGCGATACGGCAGGGGGATGTGCTGGTCGGCATCGGTTCCAGCGGACTCCACAGCAACGGGTATTCCCTGGCGCGGTATGTACTTCTCGAAAAGAAGAAGATGAAGCTCGGTGCTTATATCGATGAGCTCGGCTGTAAGCTCGGCGAAGAACTGCTCAAGCCGACGATCATCTATGTACGGGTCATAGAAAAGCTGGTAAAACAAAGGCTCATCAAGGCAGCCGCGCACATAACCGGCGGCGGCATAACCGAAAACCTGCCGAGGGTCTTCCCAAAACAGTTCCGTGCCGTTATCGAAACCGGTTCATGGGACAGGCCCGTGGTTTTCGAGATGATCAAGGGACTCGGAAAGGTCGACGACAGGGAGATGATCAGGACATTCAACAGCGGACTCGGCATGATACTCGTCGTCGACAAGAATATGGTCCGGAAGGTTCTGACCGTTGTGCGATCCCAGGGCCAGAGGGCATATATCATAGGAGAAATGCGCCGTCTCCGCGGTGGCGGTCAAAGGGTGGAATTCGCGTAAACGAACCGCTGGATACAAACATTCAAGCGTACGTCATACAGCTGTTTTTACCCGTTCCGAAGAGCAGTTCTGCTGTCAGTGTCTGTTACTCACCATTCATCGTTGTAAATTACCTTCAAAGGTTTGTCCTTGGTTCTTTATGGTCGTAAGCACACGATGCCCAGCGAGTGGGACAGAGGCGGCCTCTGTCTTTCTGTGATAAAGCACGTCAGCGTTGTTGACGTGGCCGATTTTCAAAATGGGATTTATGGATTATCTTTAGATACAAATGATGAGAAAGGTATCGGTATGGAAACAAAAAAGGTAAAGGATTCTGAAATCGTACTCAGCCAGCTCATGCAGCCCGAGCATGCAAACAATCTCGGCAACATCCACGGCGGCGTGCTGATGAAACTAATGGACGAGGCAGGCGGGATGTGTGCAACACGTCATGCCCGTGCACCGGCAGTGACGGTTGCGGTCGACTCGCTCACCTTCCTCGAGCCCGTGCATATCGGGGATTTGGTAACCTTTTCAGCCAGGATCACCTTCGTGGGACGGACATCCATCGAGACAGAGGTCGTCGTGGAAGCAGAAGAGATCTTCACCGGAAAGCGCAGGATCACCAACCGTGCATATATCGTGTACGTAGCCCTGAGCGGTGAGGGACACCCTGTGGAAGTCCCCCGGCTTACCCTGGAAACGGACGACGAGCGTGAACGGTGGAACCAGGGAGAACGGCGTCAGAAGGATCGCCTCGAGCGCAGGATATAAGCGGGATGCCTGCAACGGCAGCCCGGGGGTTCATGCAGACCTGAACTTTCTCCAGTACCGTATCAATCCGGGTGCGTTCATGTACGCAGGGTCCGCGAGTTCGTAGCGTTCGAACAATCCCTTATCCCGGGTTGTTTTTTCTATGATGCCCTTGAAATAGTCTTCAAACTCCTTCACGATGGCCTCGTCAGGCCTGCCCTGTTTCAGCCGGTCTCCTATCCACGAGGTCCACTGCAGGAGCATGTCTTCCAGCAGACGAAGGTGGTCCCCGGCATCGTTGAACACGCCGAAGTGGGTGAGGTACAGCGCGTCAGGGCGGAGTGCGCGCATCTTCCGGAGAGACTCCTGCCAGACCTCAACATTGATGTCCGGCGGCGGCGTTGGTGCAAAGATCGGGCCGTCCTTGATGCGTATGCCGCCGACATCGCCGGTGAACATCATTCCGTCGACGAGGTAGACGTTGTGGTGCGACGCGTGGCCCGGCGTTGCAACTGCCTGAACGGTGACTCCGCCGATGGTGATCCGTTCCCCGTCCCCGGTCGGATGGATACGGTCCTGCGGAATGGGCTTCAACTGTCCCCACAGCCGGTCCATGTCATCCTTGTAGATCTGTTTTGCCGATGCGAACAATTTTGAGGGGTCTGCCATGTGCCGTGCACCGTTTGCATGGACATAGATGGTTGCACCCTCATCAGCAAAGTGCCATGCAGCACCTGCATGGTCCAGGTGAATGTGGCTTACAAAAACGCCCCGTACATCCTTCGGTGCATACCCGAATGCCTTCAGCGACGCTGTGATGTTCCTGTAGGTGGTGTCAGGCCCTGTTTCTATCAGGATTGGCCCGTCCGTGGTTTCTATCAAAAAACTTGCGATCGATTCAGAAGCAAAAAAGTTGAGGTCGAGAACGTGTACCTTCATTGGACATCCTCCTTCGCGATTGTCATGCCGCCGAGCTGTCCGCACGCGGCCTCTATTTCTTCGCCGTGCGTCGTCCGTACCATACAGGCGATCGTGTGGTTCTGCAGGTAGGTCTGGAAGGCGCGGACGTCTTCCTCGTCGGGGCGTTCGTAGTCCGTTCCCCGGTGCTCGTTGAACGGGATCAGGTTGACCTTGAACGGGAAATGCTTGAGCATCTTTGCGAGCTGGATTGCATGGGCTATGCCGTCGTTCACGCCTTTTATCATGACGTACTCGAAGGTGATCCTGCCCCTCCTGTGGCTGTGGTAGTCTTTCAGGGCAGCCATCAGTTCGCCGAGCGGGTAGGTTGCGTTGATGGGCATGAGTGCCGTGCGCGTATCGTCGTACAGCGCATTCAGGGATACGGCGAGGTTCGCCTTAGATTCCGCGATGAACCGCCGTATCTGCGGGACGAGGCCTGCCGTGGACACCGTTACCCTGTGGTTTGAGTAGTGATACCCCTCTTCTGACGTCAGGATTTCGATCGCCCCGAGCGTCGCGTCCTCGTTGGCAAAGGGTTCACCCATGCCCATGAAGACGATGTGCGATACGGGAACTCCCGGGTTTTCTGCCTGGACCGCTGCGAGCTGCCCCGTAATTTCCGACACCGTCAGGTTCCGCTTGAACCCCTTGATGCCGGTGAGGCAGAACGTACATCCCAGGGCACAGCCCACCTGCGTCGAAACGCACAGCGTGTACCACTTTCCCATGGGGATAAGAACGGATTCTATGGTTGCACCGTCGCCCAGCATGAACTGGTATTTTTCGGTGCGGTCCCTTCCGGCCTGCTTCTTGTGCATCGTGAGAACAGGGATGCTGAACCGCTCCGCGAGCACGGTGCGGAATTGCTTGGAAATGTTCGTCATCTGTTCAAAGTCTGTTGCATGCTTCTTGTACAGCCACTCAAAGATCTGCCGTGCGTTGTACGCAGGCATGCCGAGTTCCCGGAGTTCACGTCCGAGTTCCTTCAGAGAGAGATTTTTTATATCAATCTTTTCCATGGTTATAATATAGGTATGAACCGGGGCCATGACGACCTCGGCTGCGATCAAACAGGATGTCCCGGTGCTGCAGCTGCGGGGGAAAACCCTTGGGCATTATTGAAATGCGTCCCCGCAGCATGTCAACGACCTGTTACGAACCGCTGATCTCCATTTCAGAAAAGAAGTACGGGATCTCGGTTGCAGCGCTCTCAGGGCTGTCGGACCCGTGGACGATGTTCTGTTCGATGTCCGATGCGAACATGTTCCGGATGGTCCCCTTGTCGGCCTTTTTCGGGTCAGTCGCACCCATGATAGTCCTCACCTTGTTGATCACGTCTTCTCCCTCGAGGACCATCACGACGACAGGTCCCGACGACATGAAGGTTGTCAGACTGCCGAAAAACGGCCTGTCTTTATGAACCCGGTAAAAACCCATGGCCTTGTCTTTGGTCAGGGAGAGCATCTTTATGCCGGCAACCCTGATTCCCTTTTCCTCAAACATGGAAACTACCTTACCGATGATCTGTTTTCTTACTCCGTCCGGTTTAACGATTGAAAGTGTCCTTTGCACAGTTCCTCCTTGTTTTTAGGTATCACCATAACAAGTATTTCTATAGTTTCAAGCAATTGCTGCTTGCATAATACCCACGATCACGGTATAAAAAAGCGCATGCCACTTTTAACCATACGGGATCTGAAGGTATCGTACAGTGTCCGTGGCCTGTTTCGCAACAGATCCGAAACAACGGCTGTCGATGGTGTATCCCTGTTTGTCGGTGAACATGAAGCACTCGGTCTCGTCGGAGAGAGCGGATCGGGCAAGTCCACCCTGGGCAGGGCGGCCCTGCTCCTGATCAAGCCACGGCAGGGCAGCATCGTGTTCGACGGCGTCGATATGCTGGATGCTGCGGACCACCGCAACACGTCGGCAATCAGGAAATTCAGACGAGAAGCACAGATTGTTTTTCAGGACCCCTACGGTTCCCTGAATCCGAGGATGAAGGTCGGCAGGATCATTGCTGATCCCCTGTACGTCCACGGCATCAAGGACCGCCGTCTGGTGAAAGACAAGGTGCTGAAGCTGCTGGACCTCGTGGGACTGCCGGCGTCTGCCTATGACAAGTATCCCTTTTCATTCTCAGGCGGCCAGCGGCAGCGGATCAGCATAGCACGCGCACTGTCCATCGGGCCGCGGTTTATCGTCGCTGACGAGCCGGTATCGAGTCTTGATATCTCCATCCAGGCACAGCTGCTCAATTTATTCAGGGAGATCCAGGAAAAGGAGGGCGTGAGCTACCTGTTCATATCGCACGACCTCAGGACCGTCGCCTTCATTGCGCAGCGCATCGCGGTCATGTACCTCGGCAGGATCATGGAACTCGCGCCGAAGACAGAGCTCATCACCCGGCCGCTGCATCCGTATACGAGGCTCCTGCTCTCCAGCGTCCCCTCGAAGGACCGGCATCCGTCGGAACAGCGCGAACAGGCAGACGTCCCGGTAACAGGCTGCGTATTCTATCCCCGGTGTGCATCCGCGCTGGACATCTGCAGGGAAACCAGTCCGCGGCTCAGGGAGGTATCGCCCGGGCACGAGGTCGCATGTTTCCTGTACGAAAACAAATGACCGGGAAAATATGGTGAGGTATCGGAATGGCTGAAAAAAGTGTTGAATTCGTCTGCAGCTCATGCTCCTCGACGTCTGCCAAATGGCTCGGCAGGTGTCCGAACTGCGGAGAGTGGAACACCTTTGTGCAGGTGTCCCATGAAAAGCAGGCGAAGAAGGCCTCCCGGGAGGCACACAGCGTCAAACTGGACGAGATACTGCAGGAGCGTCAGGACAGGATTTCGACCGGGATGGAGGAATTCGACCGGGTTCTCGGCGGCGGTATCGTCCGCGGCGGGCTGACGCTCATCGGCGGCGATCCGGGGATCGGAAAATCCACCCTTGCACTGGTTGCCATGGACGGCCTTCTCAGGGCGGGCGTGCAGGTGCTGTACGTGACCGGGGAGGAGTCTCTGCAGCAGCTTAAGCTGCGTGCAGGAAGGCTCGGGACCAGAGGAACCATGGAAGCGCTGGCAGAGACCTCGCTGGACACGATCCTTGGCGTGGTGGAACAGGGCAAGTCCGGCGTGGTCGTGATCGATTCAATCCAGACCATGGAAAGTCCATCGACCGCGGCACCCCGGGGCAGCGTTGCCCAGCTCAAAGACATCACCGACCGGCTGATGCGCTTTTCCAAGGAAAACAACGTCAGCTTTCTGATCATCGGCCATGTGACCAAGGAAGGGGTGATCGCCGGTCCAAAGCTCCTCGAGCATATGGTGGATACGGTATTGTACTTCGAGGGCGACAGGAACACGAACTTCAGGATCCTGCGCGCCATCAAGAACAGGTTCGGTTCGACCAACGAGATCGGCGTTTTCGAGATGACACAGGCAGGGCTCACGGAGATCAAGAACCCGTCCTTCCTGTTTCTGTCGGACCGGCAGCAGCCCAAGGAAGGTGCCGCGGTCTGTGCGAGTATCGAGGGAACGCGCGCCCTGCTGGTCGAGATCCAGTCACTCGTGAGCCAGAGCTACCTTGCGATGCCGCGGAGGACTGCAGTCGGCATCGACCAGACGAGACTGTCGATGCTGGTTGCCGTACTCGACAAGCGTGCCGGGCTGAACCTCGGGGGCCAGGACATCTATATCAACGTCGTGGGCGGTGTGAGCATCGACGAACCTGCATCGGACCTCTGTGTCATGGCAGCTCTCATTTCGAGCTTCCGGAGAAAACCGCTGCCTGCCGATGCCGTGTTTGTCGGCGAGGCAGGACTGACCGGCGAGATTCGCGCGGTCGGTATGATGGAAAAGCGTCTGAAAGAGGCGCACAAGCTCGGGTTCAGGAAGGCATATGTGCCCGCTGGTACAGCTTCCGGCATGGAGAGCGGAGGTATGGAGATTGTCCAGCTTAAAACCGTCGAACAGCTGTTCGAACGGTTGATGCAGGGAGGCCTGTGAAACCGGATCGCGATACGCCGGATCGTGACGCGGTCGATACCGCTCTCCAGGGCTGGCTCCGGGAACCCGGCGCCAATGCCGTTTCCCCCGGAGAGGTACGCACCCTGTACGATTACCTGGTCGCACATTCCGAATTGTCCGGCGATGCGATCCTGCACGAGCTCCATTCCCTGATCGTCAACGTCCGGATGGACGGATTCCATCTCCCGTCCCTGGGCGTCGAAGAGATCGCCTTTCTCGTCGAGCATAACCGGTATCAGGAAAAGGATCATGCTGATGCTGGAGGAGACTACGCCGATATCGACGTCCGGGGATTCCTGAACAACCGTCACATCTTTCTCATCTCGGAAACCAACGGACTGGTCGAGCGGACAGTCCGGAACATACAGGACATCATCAGGAGCAACCCGGACGTGGTGTACCGGTTTATGTCGTTCAGCCTCAGGAACATCAGGACCAGGGACATGCGGCGTCTGTTCGTTCTCGAAGAAGAGCGGCCGGCTGTGTTACCCGGGGCAGTACTGGACCGGACCTGTACTGCAGCAGCAGCGCTTATCCGTACCGGTGGTGCACCGTTGACAAACGAGGACGTCCGTTCGTTCGTTCTTTCCGGGTCACCGCAGTTTGCACGAACCATCGTCACCGGTGAGACCCGCAATCTGGTAGAACATTATTTCGAATCACAGAGGACATTGCTGGACCTGCTCGGCAAGGGCGAGGACATGTACGTCTATCTGCATCCGGTGACGGGAGAAGCCGGAAAGCAGCCGGAGAAGAACATCATGCTCTGGATATCCCGGGAAAAATTCCAGGCCAATTTCGGTACAATCAATAAGATATTCGCCCGCAGGGGCATAGCCCATACCCGGCAGTATTTCGAGACCTTTGTCCTGAACAACCGGCAGTTTATTGCGCTCTCGACGTTTGCAGACGCCGGTTTCCTGACCCCCGGACTTGAAGAGTACATGAAAAAAGAGCTCTACACACGCTGCGTGCTGCTCAAGTCTTCTCCGGTATCCGTTGGGCAGATCAAGACCATCCTCGATAATATCAGGCAATACAAGGACTACGAGAAGCTCGATCTGATCGGTGTCATGCAGCGTAACAAGCAGAAGGAATACCTTATACCGCTCGTACTTCTGCTCAACGAATCCAACGAAGAGGTTCGCAGGCGGGCGTTCGGACTCATCCGCCACTACCTGCTGAACCCGACCCACGAGATGAAAAACGATTATTACTGGTCAACACTCATGCATATCTTTTCGGCTTCGACCGTGCCCCTGGAACGGGAAAAAGACCGGCCATCGCGCTCTCTCACCGACGACGAGATCATCAGGCTGATTCGCTTCCGCAATATCTATTACCGGGAATACACCGAACCGGAGACCCTGGGGAAATACCTGTTCATCAGGATGAACGGTATCGGCATCGGCAAAGGCGGCATCAGGGCTGACCGGGAACATGTCACGTTTTCCGGCGAAGGCGCGCTTGCGACGAACATGCTCTTCAAGACCCTTGGTCTCGGCATCCCCCTGTATACAACAGGCAAGGGCGGGATCCTCGGCGACATCCGGCTGTCCGGCCTTGACCCCGGGCAGCGCACAAGGGTACGGAACAACGTGCTCGAAGCCTATGCCGATTTTTTGTACCGTGATGCAGGTGCAGGGCCGCTCTCGGATGTTCCCGCAGGGGACATGGGGATCGGCGGAGATGAGATCCAGGTCATTTTCGAGCGGATCACGGACGACCTTTTCCAGGACATCCGCACGATCTTGCAGGGCGATCCCGGCCCGTCGGTTAGAGTGCAGGGCCATTTCGGCATCAACGTCAACGATGCCGGTGAAATGAAGAGGCTGGCAGGCGACAGGGACGCGGTGCGCGCGTACAGCGCCGCATCGATCACAGGGAAACCAGGGAACGAAGGCCTCGCACTCAGGACCGGTGCAACAGGCAAGGGACTGATCGAGGTACTCGGAGCCCAGCAGAATTACCAGGAGTTCAATGATCCGGGGCTCTGGTCCGACGAGGCACGGACAGACGAGGCCATCCGTCAGGACGGGGTGTTCTCCGATGCGGCGCGCGAACGGCTCAGGATGCTCACGTTTTCGATCCAGGGCTTCGGAAAGGTCGGTGCTTCAATCGCGCGGATGCTGGACGGGATGGGGTCCGTGATCCGGATGATATCGGACGTGAGCGGCACGCTGGTCAATGAGTACGGCATCCGGCATGTCGGCGATCTTGCCGGCCTGTGCATGAAAGGCACTGCCAGGCTGGCCGATGTTCCGGACAGCCTGCGGGAAGGCTCGGAATTCATTCCTGCACAGACCCTCCTTCCGCTCACCGCAGTCGTCGATGTTGCCGTACCGGCCGCACTCGAAGAGGTCATCACGAACAGCGAAGAGCAGGACGACCGGCATATCTTCGTGCGGTCGTTCGAGGCGGACTACCTGCTCCAGGGAGCAAACGGCCCTGTTTCTGCAGAGGCAGAAGAGGTCCTCGAGGACATGGGGAGGGTTTCATTCCCGGATATCCTGGCGAATGCAGGAGGTGTGCTCGCCTCGTACCTTGAGTGGCTCAACGGTCTTATCCTCCGGTTTGGATACCGGAAGATTTACGAAGCAGGGTTTGTCCACAGGATCGTCCATAACCTTGTGATCCACATCCATCCCGGCGCAGTGACCAACGACA
>JAJYLM010000075.1 GCA_021787655.1 bacterium | reverse complement strand
GGTACACGGTTTTGATGTCCATGGCGTAGAGAACGCTGAGCGATGCGATATACTCGACCAGGCTCTTCCGT
Organism: bacterium; assembly: GCA_021787655.1. Lineage (GTDB taxonomy): Bacteria > JAMCPX01 > JAMCPX01 > JAMCPX01 > JAMCPX01 > JAJYLM01. Next base: position 9,516 of record JAJYLM010000075.1, on the reverse strand, counting down.
CTGCCGCCGTCGATATTGAGGTCGAGCAGCGGGTTCGGCGAAAGCCTGGAAAGCAGGGTATCTCCGGACAGCATGAAACCCTTCTCACGGTCGTAGAAACAAACAGACCCGCTGGTGTGACCGGGGGTCAGGATGATCTCGAAGGTGCCGCCGTCGTACCCGATCTGCATGCCGCGGTCGATGAAGGACGCCTCGCCGAGCCGGTCAGCCATGGTGTCGAAAAAGGCGGATGCATAGCGCATCATCTCGAGGATGTCCTGGGGTATGCCGTAGCTCTTGAGGTAGTTTCCGTACAACACCTCGTCATACTCGTTGTTGATATTGGCTATCTCTTTCTGGTGGATAAAAATTTTATTGTCTGCAATGCCGTCTCTGACGAGTTTCTGCGCTGCGCCGAAGTGGTCCACGTGGCCGTGCGTAATGTAGATGGCGTCGATGTGCCGGATGTTGTTCGCAGCAAGATAGGCGGTGAGCAGGTTGTAGGAATCGTCTGTCCGGATGCCTGTGTCGATAAGGACATAGTTCTTCCTGCCGACGATGTACGCGTTGATCTGCCGTACCTGCGGAAACGGAAGCGGAAGGACGATCCTGTGGATCAGCCCGTCCTCCAGAAGCTTGTTCTCCAGCAGCGCATCATGGTGCTTATGCGCATGTGTGTGTTTGTGTTCTTCGGTGTCACTCATCTTAATGAGAAGGTATTCATCCCCCGGTAGAAAGTAAAAACCAGCGGCAGCAAAACCGGTTCCGGCCTGCCCGTGTCCATCCGGTCCGGAGAGACCGGCGGCTGCCGGCCCTGCGAATCCCGCGATTACTGGGCGTAGAGTTCCTCGATGATGTCCTTGTATTTCTCCATGATGACCCTTCTCTTTACCTTCAGGGTCGGGGTGAGTTCACCGGTCTCCTGCGAGAATTCGTTCGGCAGGATCTTTATCTTTTTGATGGTTTCATACTTGGCGAGCGAGGCATTGATGCTGTCGATGGCGTTCTGCACGAGCTCCACGATCCTCGGGTGGTCGACAAGGTCCTTGCGGCTCTTGTACGCGATATTGTTTTGCTTTGCGTACGCTTCGAGTGCATCGAACTTGGGGACGACGAGGGCCACACAGTATGGTTTCTTGTCTCCGATCATCGCAACCTGTTCGATGTAGCGGTTCATTTTGAGCAGGTTCTCTATGGGCTGGGGCGCTATGTTCTTGCCGCCTGCCGTGACGATGAGGTCTTTCTTCCGGTCCGTGATATGGAGGTAGCCTTCATTGTCCAGAAAACCGATATCACCGGTGTGGAAGTACCCGTCTTTTTCGATAGCTTCCGCGGTCGCCTCGGGCTTCTTGAAATAGCCCTTCATGATCATAGGACCGCGAGCGAGGATTTCTCCGTCAGGCGCGATCTTGATCTCGCAGTTCGGAATGGGTTTGCCCGCGGTGCCGAACTTCATCTTGCCGTACGGATTGACAGTCAGCACAGGCGAGGTCTCGGTCAACCCGTAACCCTCGACGATACTGACGTCCGCTGCATAGAAAAACTCTCCCAGGTCCTTCGAGAGCGGCGCACCGCCCGAGACGAAGAACAGGAGCCTTCCGCCCAGGATGGCTTTTATCTTGCTGAAGACGAGCTTCTTCGCAAGCGCATATTTAATGCTCAGTCCGATAGGCAAGGGCTTGCCGCCGAGCCTGTACGGTATGGTCTGCTTGCCCGTTGCAACGGCCCAGTAGAAGATCTTCTTTTTCGACGGAGCGCCGGTTTCGACGCCCTCGATGATCTTCGCGTACATCTTCTCGTAGACCCTCGGTACGGAGACCATGACGAGCGGTTTCACCTCTGCCATGTTGTCCACGATCTTATCGATGCTCTCGGCGTATGCGATGGTCGCACCGTAAAACAGCATGCCGTAATAGCCGGCAGTCCGTTCGAACACGTGGCTGAGGGGGAGGAATGACAGGGCCACGTAGGTATCGTTGAGCGGCACGAGTGCCGAAATATCTTCGCAGTTCGAGAGGATGTTCTTGTGGGTCAGCATGGCGCCTTTCGGGTCACCGGTCGTCCCGGACGTATAGATGATCGTGATGATATCGTCCGGCTGGATCGCCTGGGACCGGCCGTCCAGCACCTTTTTGTCCTTCTCGGGCTTGCCCATCTTTTTCAGTGCATCAAGCGTGATCACAAAATCGGGCGCCGGGTTCGCATCAAGGTCATCGAGGATAATGACCTTCTTGAGGTTCGGGACCTGCGACCGTATCTTCAGGACCTTATCGAGCTGGGCTTTGGTGGATACGAATATGAACCGGGCGTTTGCGTCATTGACGATGTACTCGACCTGCTGGGGTGTGTTCGTTGCATAGATGGGGACGTTGACACCGCCGGCACTGATGATACCGAGGTCTGCGTGTGCCCATTCCGGCCTGTTTTCGGACAGAAGACAGACATTGTCTTTCTGCTGGACCCCAAGTTCGACAAGTCCGAGTCCGACCTGTTCAACGATCGATTTGACGTCGTTCCATGACAGATTGTTCCAGGTGCCGTTTTTCTTGTACTGCTGAACCGGCTTGTCCCCGTACTTTTGAGCCTGGGTAAAAAACATTTCCGGAATATTCTTGTATTTCATAGCATTCCTCCTCATCTTTTGCTTAACTACAAAACGCTGCGAAGTCAATAGCTCCTGTTGGAACGCCGCCAGAGAGCTCAACGTAAACAGGTGTACGCTCAAGTTTGAAAAAACTCTTGACAAATTATACGGACAACCATAAACCATATCTACTTTTTAGTGCCAGGGAATCCGGTGAGATGCCGGAGCGGCCCCGCCACTGTAAGGGTGTTATTGAGACTACCAGCCACTGTTTCTTGAGGCAAGGAATGGGAAGGCGGTAGAGGCGTACCACGGTACGCACTGTAGAAACCCGAGCCAGGAAACCTGCTGAAAAGAATTGAGAGACCTCTCTTCGTGGGAGAGACGAGGCATGCATGAAACGGTATTTTTACAGGCCCGTCCTTGAGAGAGGAGGGCTTTTTTTGTGCGCTTTCCTCCTCATGGGACCAACACACGCTTTTGGAGCATCGTACGATGTTTCCCTGCAAATGAAGGAGGTCGTCGTGACCGGAGAGCGGGTCCCGTCCCGCTATGAGATGACCCCTTCCTCAGAATCTGTCATCACCGCGACGACCATGGAGAACGATGCGACCCTGCAGGATGCACTTTCGCAGTCGTCGGATGTGACCATACCGGCGTACGGCTGGATGGGCGCGCTTTCGGGCATATCCATCCGCGGCGCGGACACGACCCAATCCGAGATCATGCTCGACGGCATCCGACTGAACAACGTCGAGCTGTCGGGGTTCGACCTTTCGACCTTCCCCCTGTCCGGCATATCTTCGATAGATATCGTCAGGGGGGGCATGTCCAGCCTGTACGGTGAGTCCGCAATGGGCGGCGTTCTCAACATCCTGCCGGACGTGTTGCCCGCATCGAACAGCGTGGCAGTGAAGGCAATGGCAGGCAGTTTCCAGAGCTACCATGCCGATGTCACGGCAAAGGGCAGGGTGGGCGATTTCGGATTTCTTCTTTCCCCGGGGTACGAATCATCGCAGGGCGATTACCCGTATATCGATAACAACGGCAATGCGCAGGTACGCACGAACAACGATTACCGCGGAATGTGGGGGCTTGCAGGCATCGGGTTCAGCAGCGGCGGGAACAGGGCGTATGCCCTGATGCACCTGTACGACAGCAGCAAGGGAGTGCCGGGGGCACTCGGCATGCTTTCACCGCAGGCGCGGGAGCATGACAGCCACGGTATCTATATCTTGAAGTACAGCTATACCTCGGATGCTGTGGTTGTCAGGACGGTCCTGAGCCACGTGAATGAGGATTCGACCTATTTCGACAACGTTTACGTGCTCGAATCCAGTCCGTCGAAGTCCGATGACACGGACAATGAGGCCGGTGTTACGGTGAGCCTCCTGCGCATCCCCTTCAACATCATCAGTATCAACGGCGACGGGCTTTTGCAGCAGGCAGTATCCACGAATATCGGCTCACACACCCGCACGACCGGGAGTATGGGTCTGGAAGACAGAATACAGCCGCTGGAATGGCTTGCTCTCGTCGGTGATGCTTCATACCAGCACATCTCAGATATCGGCAGCGTTGTGACCTACGGGATCGGGACCGCTGTCAAACCCATTTCATGGATGGCTGTCAAGGCGCGCGTGTCCACGTCGTATCAGGCCCCGTCGCTCGATGATCTTTACTGGCCCAATGCCGCCGGTGCGCAGGGTAATCCTGCGTTGAAGTCCGAGACGAAAGGCGGCTATGAAGCAGGCCTGCTGTTGTCTCCGCTGAGCAGTACGACCATTGAAGTGAATGGGTTTTATGACAGGTATCACAACCTCATCCAATGGTCGCCGTCGGTAAACAATATATGGATGCCGCAGAATATCTCAGGCGCAATCATCAAAGGGATGGAGCTTTCTGTTCATTCAACGCCGGTGCGACTGCTGACGCTGTCGGGCAATATGAGTGTACTCAGCACGCTCAACCTTTCCAATGTCCCGACAGGATCGTACGGCAAGGAGCTCACCTACAGACCGGATATGCTTGTCAATACATCGGTAAAAATAGGTGAGGGTCCCAGGTACGTCTCACTTGGTATCGGCTACACCGGGGTGCGACAGATCACACCGTCGAACAGCCAGTCCCTGCCTGGATTTTATACGCTTAACGCAGTGCTGAGCTACGGGGTACGTTGGGTGCGGCCGTTCGTGACGTTTACCCAGTATTTTTCAAATACATTCGATACGCTCACAAGCTATCAGTATATTTCAGGCTATCCGCTGCCCGGTCAGTATGTATGGGGAGGGATCCAATTAAAAATTCAAGATTAATGAAGAAATTAAAAATTAAAGATTAAAAAATAAAAAAAATAAAAGGAGAAAAGATGAAAGAATCTACAGAAACAGATGTTTTCAAAAGAACAACTCGTTTGAATGGCGGGATGCTCCGGGGTGCACGCGCAGTAATCGCGATGGCTGTATCCGGACTTCTCGTGAGCGCGGTCATTATGACCGCAGGGTGCGGTAAGTCAAGTTCGGGCAGTGCCGTGCTCCCGCAGGCGCCCTATGTCATAGCGCTGTCACAACCCGCGGGCAGTGTACCCGGCGCGCTCTATGCACTTTCTCCGACGCAGGGCACTGTCCAGAAATTAAGCCTGAGTGTCGGGTTGATACCGAACAGCATGCTGCTGGACGGTCATAACCTGTATGTCGTGAATGCAGGCGATGGAACGATCTCGGTCATCGGGATCAATGAAAGTTCATCTACCATATCGCTGACGAACAAAGCGCTTATCCAGCTGACAACGACGTCGTTTCCTGAATATATAACGACAACGACGTCTGGCGGGGTTCAAAAAGGGTATGTTTCTCTGAATGGGACCAACCAGGTCGCTGTGCTGGATATGACCACGGACACGGTCACGAAATATATCAATCTGCCGAACTACAGTTCATGGGCTACCGGGTTTCAGACGCATCCGTGGGGGCTTTCGATCATCAACGGCAAGGTCGTTGTCGCCAACAACGGTGCTGATTACGTTGCGACAACCTACACGCAGCCTGCCATGCTCAGTGTGATCGTGCCGACTGCAGATACCCTGCTGACACCGGTAACAACCACGACCGGCATCAACCTGCAGGCAGTCGAGCCACTGACACAAACGGGCTTTGTCGTCATATCGGGCGGTAATTATAGTTCTATCGGCGGGTATGCGGAGTTGTTCGACAATGCATTTGCGGAAAAGACAGCCATACCGCTCAGCGGCGGCGGTGCGGGCATTGCCATCAGTACGACCGGCATAGGATACGTGGCGCTCAGCAGCATGGTCGGGTATGACACGATCAATACCAATACCGGACTGTGGATTACCACGACAGACCTGAGCAAGCAGGTTTCCGGGCTGACCGGGTACAATTTATCAAGCATAAAATTTGCACCGGACGGAACGCTGTGGGCAACAGATTGGCAGGACAACATGGTGTTCGAGATTGATCCGTCGACAAATACAGTGATCAAGACGTTCAAACTGCCTGATCCTGCACAGGATGTGGTGTTTGTGTATTGAGCGACACACAGAGCATGGGGATAATCGCAGGGGCAATTCATGGATTGCCCCTGCAGGATTATGAAAACCCGGATATTCAATCTGGCAAGCAGAAGAGGGGAACATACCTGACATGCGCAGCATCTTCATAACAGGCGGGGCCCGGAGCGGCAAGAGCGCCTATGCACTTGCATACGCACAAAAGCTCTCCGGTAGAAAGGCATTTGTGGCGACAGCGCAGGCGCTGGATCCCGAGATGCAGGAGCGTATCGGGATGCATAAACAGCAGCGCGGCAGTGCCTGGGAGACATATGAAGAGCCGCTGAACGTCCGGGGTCTCGTGGAGGATTTGAAGCACCGGTACGACGTTATCGTGATCGATTGCCTGACCCTGTGGCTTTCGAATGTGATGCATGCAGGCCTGGATGTTATTCAGGAGATAGACAGATTCGCAGGGGTAACCGCAGGGGAAACCAATGACAATCAATTGGCCGGGGCCGGTAGGGGCAACCAAAGGGCAGGGGCACGTAGGGGCAACCCAAGCGGTTACCCAATGACAGCCTCTACAGGTGGTTACCCTTTTGCCTCTGCCCCTACGGTATTTATAATCTCGAATGAAGTGGGTATGGGTATCGTACCGGAGAACGAACTGGCACGCAGGTTCAGGGATTATCAGGGGATGTTAAATCAGCACGTAGCACGCAGCGCAGACGAGGTTTATCTGATGGTTTCAGGGATCCCTCTCAAGCTAAAATAAAAAGGAGATACGTGATGGTCAAGGATACGGTAAACAAGATTCAGTCAGTCGATGCAGCACTGCTGCAAACCGCTCAGGCGAGGCTCGACAGCCTTACCAAACCCAAGGACAGCCTTGGAAGGCTTGAGGAGTTCGCAAAGCAGCTCGTCGCCATAACCGGACAGGCAATGCCGGTCACCGGAAAGAAGGTGATTGTTACCTTTGCCGGGGATCATGGTGTTGCGGCAGAAGGGGTGTCTGCATTTCCCAAAGAGGTTACCCGGGAGATGGTCCTGAATTTTATCAACGGAGGTGCAGGTATCAACGTGCTTGCCCGTCATGCTGGTGCGGATGTGGTTGTCGTGGACATCGGCGTCGATCACGATTTTACAACCGATCCCGGTGTACCAGCACTGCACACCTGCGACAGTGGCGGCAGGATCGGCTTCGGCAAGGGTGGCACTGCATTTATTACGAATAAGGTCGTGCGCGGCACAGGAAACATTGCCCGCGGCCCTGCGCTGACCCGGCAGCAGGCAGAACAGTGCATCCAGATCGGCATGGACATCGTGAAGGCATACGCAGGGCAGGGATACACTATGTTCGCAACCGGTGACATGGGCATTGCAAACACGACCCCGTCATCTGCCATCATCTCAGTATTGTCAGGGAAGCCTGCTGCAGCGGTAACGGGCAAGGGGACCGGTATCGATGACGATGCATTCCGGCACAAGGTCAGGGTTATCGAACAGGCGATCGCGTTCAACAAACCTGACCCGGATGACGCGATCGATGTCCTTGCAAAGATCGGCGGTGCAGAGATCGGCGGAATTGCCGGTGTTATCCTCGGGTGCGCACTCAACCGCGTGCCGGTGGTCGTCGATGGACTTATATCAGGTGCCGGCGCATTGATAGCATACAGCATAGAACCGCGGACGAAAGACTACATGTTCATGGCGCACAACTCCGTGGAGCAGGGACATAAAGCCGTCCACGAAAAAACAGGGCTCAAACCAATCCTCGATCTCAACCTCAGGCTGGGTGAGGGAACAGGTGCAGCGCTTGCCATGCAGTTGATAGAGGCGGGCATGAAGATCTACCGGGAAATGGCGACCTTTGGCGAGGCAGGGGTCAGTGAAAAAGCCGGCGCGTAGATTACGTATAGCGTTTCAGTTTCTTACCATCCTCCCGGTCAGGATACCGGATGGTATGCTGGAGCACGATATCGCCGGGGCGTCCCTCTATTTTCCTGTTGTCGGTGCTTTCCAGGGTGTAGTGTCTGTGCTGGCTGCCATGGTCCTGGCACAGGTGTTGTGCGCAGGCACGGTATGCACTGCGTCTGCGGGTGTCATCAGCATAGCCGTCATTTTGCTCCTTATCGCGAGCAATAAAGGCCTGCATATCGACGGGCTTGCAGATACCTGCGATGCACTTGGCATTGCACCAACAGGCAGTAGGGCGTCCGATATCGACAAGCGGTTGTCAGTCATGAAAGACAGCAGGATAGGTGCCATGGGTACGGTTGGCATCGTTGGTGTTGTCCTGATGAAATTTGCCTTACTGGATACCCTGATAACAGTGCATTCCCTTGACGTTGTTTATCTCCTGCTGTTTCTCATGCCGGTGTTTTCAAAGTGGGCGATGCTCCCTGTTCTCTCCAGCGGCAGGCCTGCGCGGCAGGACGGCCTGGGCAGGGTATTTGCCGGCCATGTTTCCCGTGCCCGGCTCCTCGGTTCTACTATGATTTTGTTGGCCACGGCTGGTGCAGGGATTTTTGTTTACAGCTTTTCAACCTTGAGCGGGTCAACGGTGTATCTCCCTGCGGTGATCTTCGTATGCGGCACACTCGCACTCCTCTATGGATTCGGCAGGGTGTCGACGTGGTTCTTCAATAAAAAATTCGGCGGCATAACAGGGGACACACTCGGTGCAGTCCATGAACTTGCAGAGGTGCTTTTTTTATGTGCGGCAGTCCTGTGGATAAAATGACCATGCAGAGGGAGCAGCTTCCGGGGACGCGCCGGTTGTGCGTGAAGGCGGTTGGCAGGTATGAAGTGTAAATCACTGATGATACAGGGGACAGGCTCGAGCGTCGGCAAGAGCCTGATCGTGGCTGCGCTGTGCAGGATCCTGAGAGACAGGGGTATGGACGTCGTGCCGTTCAAGGCGCAGAACATGTCCCTGAATTCCTCGGTGACATCTGATGGCGGAGAGATAGGCAGGGCGCAGGCACTTCAGGCACAGGCAGCACGCGTACGACCGGAGACAGATATGAACCCGGTGCTGCTCAAGCCTGCAGGTGAAGCAGGAGTACAGGTCATCATCCAGGGAAAGGTGCATGGAACACTGAGCGCACAGGGCTATTACAATATCAAACAACGTGCCGTTGATGCAGTGCACAGTTCATACGATGCACTTTCAAAGCGCCACGAACTGATCGTTCTCGAAGGCGCCGGCAGTCCTGCAGAGATAAACCTCATGAAGGATGATGTGGTCAACATGGCCATGGCACGGTATGCGAACGCCCCGGTCCTGCTTGCAGGGGACATCGACAAAGGGGGCGTGTTTGCGTCGTTTTACGGGACGGTAAAATTGCTGGGCAGGGACAGCAGGCGTATCAAGGCGCTTATCGTCAATAAATTCAGGGGCGACCTCAATCTTCTCAAACCAGGCCTCGCCATGATTCAG
>JAJYLM010000074.1 GCA_021787655.1 bacterium | reverse complement strand
GCCGTTGCTGCTGCCACACGGGAAGGATACCTGTACTTGTGGAAGGCACCGGGCAGCGGTTCGGGTTCATCCGGCGGATGTTCCTGTAATACGACAGGGGCGGTCACTGTTTCTGACACAGTCCTGTCCCTGCTCATTGGTATCTTACCGTTCCTGGTTATCGGTGCCCTCAAAAAAAAGGCCCGGAGGATTGCAAAATGATGCGGAAAAGGGATGGAGTCCATTAATATGAAAAAAGATGTGGTTTTTCTGTTTCTTGTATTTGTGCTCTATGTAGGGATACGGCTTGTTCCTTTTTTTTCAACCTTTCAAAACAACAGCCGGTTCTTTCTGGTGGATTCCTATGAGTACAACCTGCTGGGTATCAACATAGAACAGCATGGTTACTATTTGCCGCACGGCGGGGAACCCGGGCTCAGGAGGTCGCCGGGTTATCCCCTGTATCTTGCTGCAGTCTACAAATTTTTGGGGCAGAAGCCGGCCATCGCCCTGTTTTTGCAGATTTTACTTTCCGGGCTTACTCCCCTGTTGTTGTATATGAATGCGAACCTGTTGTTTTCAAAGAGGGTTGCACGGATAGCGTCGGCGCTCTCTGTCATCGAACCTGTGAGCATCATTTATGCAAACATCCTCCTTTCCGAGACTATCTTTGTGATCTTTCTGCTCCTCAGTACCTATTTCTTTATAAAATCCTTGAAACAGAAAAGTACCTCTGCACTGGTTATGGCAGCGGTCACCACGGGTGTTGGCGCTTATTTCAGGCCCGTTATTCTCTACCTGCCGTTTGCCTATGCCTTTACCTACATAGCGGTCTCCTGGCTGTCCTTCAAAGACAGGATACTGCACGCAGCCGGGATCATCGTCCTCACCGCAGTGGCCGTAGCCCCGTGGTTTGTGAGGAATTATGTTGTTGACCGGTACAAGGGCTTCTGTTCCATCCAGGATGTCAACCTGTACTACTACCGGGCTGCAGGTGTTATATCGGACATTGAAAACCTGCCGTTGAAGACCGTACAGGACAGGCTGAAGGCCGCTGTTCCTGCGGGGCTCTCCCTGGTCAACAAATATCAGTTTATGCGGGACAAGGCATTCAATGTCATCGTTCATCATCCCTACGCATACGGCAAGGTCATGATGAAAGGCAGTATCAATATGCTGTTATCGCCGGAGCGCTATGCTGTCTTCAAACTTGCCGGCATTCCTCCGAGGTTTCTTGGGATCATGTGGCAGGGACACAGCGTGCACGAAGCACTCCATATGATGATGTCGGATCCTTTCATTGTCACAAGCGCTGTCATCTACCAGCTTGTGTTTACCGTGCTCACAGGGCTGCTCATTCTTATCGGCATCCTCGTGATTGCCGGCGAGGGATACATCAGGGAACTGCTGACCCTGTTGTTTATCATAGCCTACTTTATCGTCGTTTCTGCAGGGCCCGAGGCAGAACCAAGATTCCGGCTGCCCGTACTGCCCTATATGCTTATCCTCGCTGCTGTTGCCATATCGGCGCTCTTCACCAGCGTTGCAAGCAAGCATTATAAAAAACGGATTCAGTAGCATATATCCGGCCAGAGACCACGGCCAGAGCATTTAGTTGATCAATCGGAATGCGTGTGGTTTAAAAAAATCATATGAACAACAAAAAGATATTGATTGTCATGGGGAGCAGCTCGGACGAAAAGTTCATGTCTGAGTCTGCAAAGGTTCTGGACAGCTTTTCCGTAAGCTACGATATGCTTGTCTCGTCAGCCCACCGGACACCCGGTAAGACGAGGGACCTCGCGGTCCAGGCAAAGGACAATGGATACGGGGTCATTATAGCAGGTGCCGGCGGGGCGGCCCATCTTGCAGGCGTTCTGGCATCGCAGACGGTGCTGCCGGTTATCGGTGTACCGCTTCCATCGTCGTACCTGTCCGGCATGGATGCGCTTCTGTCAACCGTGCAGATGCCCGGGGGCATACCGGTTGCAACGGTTGCCATCGGAGAAGCGGGGGCAAAGAATGCAGCCCTGCTTGCCATCGAGATCCTCGCTGTTCACGACGAAGCACTGCACAAGAAGCTGATCGAATACAGGCAGAGCTTCAGCAAGCCCGCCGACAAGAAGAAATAGGCCCGTCGTCCTCCGGCTCCCGGTATCCGGAATTTATCCATGACTACACCTTCTTTTGCGATGTTCCCGGTGGACCGCGTCCTGCACGATACAGGTACCAGGGACCGGATCGCTGATGCGCTGAGAAAGGGGGACATCATGGTGTATCCGACAGAAACCGTCTACGGCATCGGGTGCGATGCATTCAATGATGCTGCACTCGGCAGGATCTTTGAGATAAAACAGCGTCCGCTGAACAAACCATTGATCCTGCTGATCCGGGACATCCGAATGCTGGGGGAACTTGTTAACGGACTGCCGCAGATTGCGCAACGGTTGATCGAAGCATACTGGCCCGGTCCCCTCACCATGATATTCAGGGCAAAGCCCGGTGTCAGTGCACTGCTGACCGGAGGCAGCGGCACCATCGCCGTGCGCCAGTCGCCGCATCCCTTTCCCGCTTCCCTGTTCCAGGCCTTCGACCACCCCCTTGTTTCCACGAGTGCCAATATCTCAAGCGAAGCACCGGCGCTCTCCATACAGGCACTTCCGGACCGCATAACCGATAAGGTTGACCTTATCGTCGATGCAGGTATTATACAAGGTACACCATCGACGGTAGTTGATGTCACGGACGGCCGTCTTGTGTATATAAGGGACGGAGCGATTACGAAAACTTCAATAGAAAGGTTGCTGTATGACAGAGATAAAACCATTTAAAGGGACACGGTACAACAGTACAAAGGCTGATATTTCCATGGTCGTTGCGCCGCCGTACGATGTTATCAACGAGACGCAGCAGGAGATGCTGTACAAGAAGCATCCCTACAACGTGATACGCCTGATACTCGGGAAGCAGCACGAGGACGATAATGAAAAGAACAACCGGTATACCCGGGCACGCAAGTTTATCGACGAATGGCTGCAGTCGGAAGTCCTGATCAAGGATGAGCGTCCCTCCATCTACCTGTACATCCAGAAATTCAAAATCAACGGGACCATGTATGAACGCCACGGCTTTGTAACATTGATGAGGCTGGAAAGCGAGATCTATACCCATGAGAAGACGCTTTCAAAACCGAAGCAGGACCGGTTCGAGCTCATGAAGGCGTGCGAAGGAAATATGTCCCCCATTTTTGTCCTGTACGATGACGAGAAGCGGTGTATCGAATGCATCACCATTACCCCTTCAATCCATACCCTGATTGCGCACCTCCAGGAAGGCGACGAAGAGCATTTCTTCTACCGGATCACGGACGAAAAGATCATCACGACAGTAAAAAAATTACTTGCGAACCAGCGGGTGTATATTGCTGACGGCCATCACCGCTACGAAACCGCAATCCGGTACCGCGATTATATGGTTTCACTGCACGGCAGGGATGAGCAGGCAAGCTACAATTACGTGCTCGCATATTTTACCAATATCAGTGATAACGGACTGGTGATCCTGCCGACACACAGAGTCGTCCATGACATCCCGTTTACGGAGCAGGAGTTTCTTGGAAAGCTCAAACCCCTCTTCGAGGTCACGTTGTTCGGCAGTACGGCGGACAAAGCCGCTGTCGACGGTTGGGTACAGGCAATACAAGGTTACAACAAGGCATGCGGGTGCAAGTTCTACGGGAGTAACAACCTGTACATTCTGCACAACTACCGGCCCGGCAGGCTGGTGAACGACCCGACGCACGAAGCATTAAAATCACTCGACGTGTATATCCTGAACAAGGAAATACTCGAGGGTGTTCTGAACATACCGGAGCAGACGTTTTCAACGGGGGGGAGGCTGTCGTACTTTCACGAGATCGACAGCGGGCTCGCCGGCATGAAGCCCGGAGATGCTGCTTTTATTTTGAATGCGCCGTCTGCAAACGACGTGAAGGCCGTCGCCCTGAATTCCCTGAACATGCCCCAGAAAACGACGTTCTTCTATCCGAAGCTTCTTTCGGGCCTCGTCTTTCATCTGTTCAAGTCCTGAAACCGGCTTCAGATTGTTCCGGAGGGAAGCACTCCTTCCGGAACGGTGTGATCGTTGTCATTGTCAGTTCCGGCTCTTTGTGTAATCTTCGAGTGCTATGAGAGTGTTGTTCATTATTGCCGGGATCGTGCTGCTTCAATGCCTTGTCGCGGGGACGGGCCGGACACAGGATTTCAGAAATGCACCTCCGGGCGAAGTGTGGAGAACCATCGAGTCACCGCACTTTTCAATTACCTTTCCGGAGCACGACCTGCGGCTCGCACAGAGGCTGATCGATATGGCCGAATATTATTATCCGATCATGACCAGGCGCATGGGCTGGACCCCGTCGAGGAAAACGTATCTGCTGATCTCCAATGCAACGGATTCCGCCAATGCCGAGACCACGCCCTCCTACTACGACAACATCGTGATATTTGCCATTCCGCCCGATGCCTACGACAGCATCATCAATTACGACGACTGGCTGCAGATGATCTTTACGCACGAGTATACGCACATTCTGCACCTCGATCAGGCGCGGGGATTCTTCGGCTTTTTGAACGATGTCTTCGGAAGAATACTCTTCGTAAATCAAGTGGAGCCGGACTGGATCATCGAGGGGTACGCTGTTTACAACGAATCGACGCTCACGTCCGCGGGCAGAGACAACGGGAGTTATTACAACATGGTCCTCAGGATGCAGGCACTCCACAACGATTTGCCGCCCATCGACAAGGGGGACGGTACGCCGAGTGTGTGGCCCTTCGGAGAATACCCGTACATCTACGGCGGCAAATTCATGCAGTATCTCGCGGGCCGGTATTCAGCCGCGGCCCTCGCCGATTATTCCCGTGAATACACGTACCTTCCGCTGTTCCTCAACAGGGCAGCCCGGATCGGGTTCGGGGACAACACCTTTACCGGGCTCTGGAAGCAGTGGTATGACAGCATCAGGAAGCAGGCATTGCTTTCCGCCGTTTCACTGATGTTGTCGTGGAAAACGGTATCGCACAGGGTGACGCACAGCGGCGCTTATACCCGTGGTCCGGTCTGGAGCGACACCGGAAGGACGATTTACTACACATCCTACAGCGGCAAGACCCAGATGGGAATATTTTCAGTCGACCCTGATACCGGGCATACTTCCTGGGTCGCGAGAAGAAACAGCGGGTATACAGGATCTGTGTGCGACGGCCGTTTCTTTTTCTCCCAGGAGGAGTTCTACCGGAATTTTTATCTGTACAACGATCTGTACGAGCTCGATACCAGGACACGGAGGGTCAGGAAACTTACCTCCGGGGTGCGTGTCCACGGAGCTGATGCGTCTCCGGATTGCTCGGAGGTCGTTTTTGTTTCAAATACGTCCTCCGTATCGTCCCTCATGGTCTATCACCGGGCTGACCCCGGTTTTATAACGACGATCGCACAGTTGCACGGAACCGGGCAATTCCTTGATCCGCGGTGGTCGTGGGACGGGAGGGATATCGCGGTCACCGTCAAGGACGACACCGGTGGTTCAGCTATACGGATTCTCGGGCGCGGGGGACAGGACCTTACCACGGTTGTTTCCGGCAATCATCTGAACCTGTTTCCGTCGTGGTCACGGGATGACCGGTATGTGCTGTTTTCTTCGGACATGACCGGCAGGGCAAACCTCTACGCGTTTTCACTTACGGACGCGACACTGTACCAGGTGACCAACGTTATGAGCGGCGCCTATGAGGCCCAGGTATCTCCCGACAACCGGACCATCGCTTTTACCCAGTACGATGACGCTGGCTTTGACATCTCCACGATGCCGTTCTCTCCGTCCACCTTCAGGCGGGTACAGCCGGCACACGATTTCACCGTGGAACAGCTCAACCGTTACCCGCATGTCAGGACAGCCGAAAAGCCGTACTCGCCCTTCTCCACGCTGGTGCCGACCTGGTGGCTGCCGGCGATCTCTTCGGCAAGCGATACGTATTCACTGGGCGTCTCTACCGCAGGTTCCGATCTGCTCGGGCATAACCAGTATACTATTCAGGCCGGTTACACGGGGTACTCGGGAAACCGGCTGCGGCCGGGGTTTTCCGCAACCTATGACAACACGTCCTTCACACCGGACATAGGGGTTGCGGGTGAGGTCACGCCATTCATTGCAGCAACGTACAAGGATCCTGTCTCGGGCACGAGTCATTCCTATCTCCAGCAGGACAGCGCCATAGCAGTCAACGTAACGTACCCCTTCAACCATGTCCGGTACAGGCAGACGGCAGGTGCCGGGTACGCGTATACGTACCGGGAATCCCTCAGCCGCCTCCCGTCCTTTGTCGTGAATCCACCCTTCAGCGGCACGCTGAGCGGTCTGACCCTCAATTACACCCTTGATACAACATCGATGTTCAACACGTCGGTCAGCAAAGAGGACGGCGTCTCTTTCGTGACAAACTTTGAGCGGGATCTTTCAGTGCTCGGCAGCGACAGGGATCTGTCTCAGTCGTACTCCATGATCAAGGCATACCTGCCGGGCTTTGGTGTCAACCATGTCATTTATGCAAAGGGTATTTATGGATTTACCGGCGGCGCTTCCAGAAACGACGCGCTGTTCTCCATCGGCGGGGTCCAGCCGTTTTATACCGCCCCGGATTATACCAGTGTCCCGGCACGGGGGTACCCTGCAGGGACACTGACCGGCACCCGGGCATTTGCTGCAACCCTCGAGTACCGGTATCCGCTCGGGGTCATCGACCGGGGAATCGGCACCCTCCCGGTGTACCTCGACAAGGTATCCCTTTTTCCGTTCGTTGATGTGGCGGGTACTACCCGTGCGTCGCTGACCTCGACCGGCGTGGAATTGAACCTCGATACCTACATCGGGTATCTTTTCCCGTTTCGGTTTACTTTAGGGTATGCTTATGCCTACAACATATATCCAGCATCATCATTCTACTTCCTGATAGGAGAAATTATTCCTTGAAAAACATGTATGCAGCAGTGACGCGGCTTGCCGTCCCGGTTATGATCGGCATGCTTACCCAGACATTCATCAATCTCTTTGACGTCGCGATGGTTGGCAGGCTCGGTGTGGATTCCAAGACCGCGCTTGCGGCACTCGGTGTCGGCATCATAACACTCTGGGTGTTCGGCGGTGCACTGAATGCGATATCGGTGGGCATCCTCAGCCTGGTCACACGCAGGTTCGGTGAGAAGGAATACGGGAAGGCAGGAGAGGTCCTGTTCGTCGGTATTGCGATGGCCGTCGTTCTCGGGATCGTGATGGCCGTCATCGGTTATATGATCTCGAGCCCCCTGTTTGCACTGCTCACCCGCAACAGGACCGTCGCTCTTGAAGGCGCACAGTTCATCAAATTCAGGTTCATCGGACTATTGCCGTTCCTGGTCATTATCGTGTACAAGGCATTCTTCGACGCTCTGGGAAAGACATGGGTTTTTATGTACGTCGAGATTATCATGAACATCGTCAACGTGGTTCTCTCCTATGGATTGATCCTCGGGCATCTTGGATTTTCCCGTCTCGGTGTGGAGGGTGCGGGCATATCAGCGACCGTCAGTTCGTTCGTCGGTGCAGCTTCGATCGTCCTCTACAGTTTCTCGCGCAGGTACCGTACGTTCGGCATCTATAAGACCTGGAAGGTCAATTTCAGGCTCGTCAGGGAGATCGTCGCGATCAGTTATCCTGCCTCGATTGCAGCAGTGCTGACGACGCTTGGATTTGAGGCATTCATTGTCATATCCGGCAAGATCAACGTCGTTACGCAGGCAGCCACGACGATCCTCACGCAGCTCGCGTCCCTCACGTTTCTGCCCTTGCTCGGGTTCGGGACTGCCGCGGCCACCATGGTAGGACAGAACCTCGGTGCGGGCAGCCCGGATCAGGCGGAGAAGTATGCGTACAGTGCAATCAAGCTGGGGACAGTGATCATCTCTGTCCTTGCCCTCGTCTTTATCGCTTTTCCGCAGGACGTTCTGCGGTTGTTCACCGATACGAACGCTGTGATCACGGAAGGTTCAAAGGCATTGATTATATTCAGCCTTTCCATGGTGTTCGAAGCGATCGGCATCATATCCAGCCAGGCGTTGTTCGGTGCCGGGTATACCAAGTATGTCATGATGGTCGATGTCTCTCTCCACTGGCTGGTCTTCGTACCACTCTCGTATGTGCTCGGTGTCGTTGCAGGACTGCATATCGTCGGTTTATGGATGTCTGCGGACATTTATGTGTTCCTGCTGAGCATGATGATGCTGATCGGGCTCCGGCGGGGAAAGTGGAAACTTGTCAAGATTTGATCCATTTCGGAGCTGGTTGTCCCGTGTGAATGTTTTCGGACAGGGCGGGAATATGAATCATCCGATCAGTTCTTTGCAGAAAGAGCGCGGTTTCAACCACGCCTCAGCCAGGGGCATACGTCAACGGTGTGTCCGTTTTGGGAGGAGATCCGCCGCAGGAGTCCGCTCACCCGGGGTTTACATTTTCTCAGCGGGTGCTTAAACTAATTATACTATGGCATACAGGGAACTTCAGGACCGGATACGCAGGCTGCTGAAAGAAAAAAACGCACTTTTGCTTGCCCATAACTATC
Source organism: bacterium (assembly GCA_021787655.1). Taxonomy (GTDB): domain Bacteria; phylum JAMCPX01; class JAMCPX01; order JAMCPX01; family JAMCPX01; genus JAJYLM01. The sequence goes on along the minus strand of JAJYLM010000074.1, from coordinate 1,129 downwards.
AACGGGCCGAGATACAGGAGATTGCTGATCTCACCGGTGACTCATACGAACTGAGCGTCAAGGCATCAAAGACGCAGGCAGATACTATCGTGTTCTGCGGTGTGCGGTTCATGGCAGAAAGTGCGAAGATTCTTTCACCCGGCAAGACGGTCCTCCTGCCGAACCCGCGTGCAGGCTGCCCCATGGCCGACATGATCACGGCCCAGCAGGTGGAACAACTCCGGGCACAATACCCGGACGCCTCCGTCGTGAGCTATGTGAATACCAATGCGGATGTCAAGGCCCTGTCGGATGTCTGCTGTACGTCATCCAATGCCGTCAGCATTGTCCGGGCAGTCCCTGCCAGGAAGGTGATCTTCATACCGGACAAGAACCTTGGCAGCTACGTCAGGAAGTTCGTTGATAAGGAGATGATTATCTGGGACGGTTATTGTCCCACCCACCACCATGTCTATCCCGCGGAGGTACAGCGCCTCAAGGAACAATATCCCGATGCGCCGTTTGTATGCCACCCGGAATGCCGGCCTGAGGTCGTTGCACTCGCGGACAAGGTGACGTCGACGTCGGGCATCATCAAATTTACGCAGGAGGATCCTCACCGCAGGTTCATCATCGGCACGGAAGAGGGCATTCTGTACCAGCTCAGAAAAAACAGTCCCGGAAAAGAGTTTCATCTTGCATCCTATGGGTTTATTTGTCCTAATATGAAACGGACGCGGCTTGAGGACGTCCTTCTGGCCCTTGAAAAGAACCAGGAGGAGATCAAGCTCCCGCCGGCAATCATCGAAAAAGCGAGGCTTCCCCTCGAACGGATGATCGAAATGGGAGCGGCCGCACTCTCCGGGTGATGGCCGGTTGTGTGCAATCGTTCCGGCATCAGGAGAACGGGCCTGCTGCCGGGTGAGGAGAAGGACGGACAGATGATCGGCATTGGCATCAATTCAGGAACATCGGCAGACGGGGTTGACATAGCTGTTGTTGAATTCGGCGGGTCAAGCACCGGCAGCCATTCTATCCGCCTCCTGTGGTCGGGTTCCAGCCCGTACCCTCCCTCCGTGAAACAGCTCTTTCTTGAACTGGTCGACCATGCGCCTTCATTGACCTCTGCTGCGTGGTTTGATATCGCCGG
>JAJYLM010000073.1 GCA_021787655.1 bacterium | reverse complement strand
GCTGCTCCGCCGTCTGCTGTATCTTTGCAACGGCTTTTTGACGCTTTTCTTCGGACCGCACCACGCCTCCCCGTTCAACCTCTTTCTGTTCGAGCTCAAACTGGGGTTTTATCAGGGCAAGCGCGTACCCCCCGTTTTTGAGACACCTGAGCACATTGGGCAGGATAAGCCTGAGGGAGATGAATGACACATCAACAGTTGCAACATCGATTGCAGAGATCAGTCCTTCAGGGACATACAGCCTGAAATTTATGCCTTCCATGACAACAACCCGTTTGTCGTTCCTGAGCTTGTAGTCCAGCAGGCCCGATCCGACATCGAGTGCGTACACCCTTTCTGCCCCGTGCTGGAGCAGGCAATCCGTGAATCCGCCGGTGGATGCCCCGACGTCCAGGGCGGTTTTTGCGGTGACTGATATACCCAGTCTCTTCAGTGCACCGTCCAGTTTTATGCCGCCCCTGCCGACAAACCGGACCGAGGGCAGGTTAAGGGTCAGTTCGTCAGTCTCTTTCACAAGGTATCCGGGCTTGCTCACCACGGTGCCCTTTACCATGACCTTGCCTTCCATAATGTATGCTGCCGCAAGACTCGCAGTACCGGCCATGCCTTTTTCTACGAGCAGTTGATCAAGCCGCTTCTTCATCGGTTACTGGATAAGAATGAGCTGGATGTCCATAACGTTCGTACCCGTCGCACCTGTTTTCAGGAGTGCACCGGCCTTGTGAAGCACTGTATAAGAATCGTTGTTTTTCAGAGAAACAAAAGGGTCCATACCAGCTTTTTCTATACGACATAAGGTAGTATTGTCAACAAGTGCGCCTGCTGCATCCGTCGGTCCGTCCGTGCCGTCCGTTCCAGCGGATAAGAGGCTGATGTCATCCCCGTTCCGGATATCCATTGCAAACGAAAGAGCAAGTTCCTGGTTCCTGCCTCCCGTGCCCCTCCCGGTAACCGTCACCGTCGTTTCACCGCTGCTGATGAGGCATACCCGTTGAGCGGTCTTCCTTTTGCTGTGTGCCATATCATGGGCTATTGATGCAAGCAAGCGGCCTGCCTCCCGTGCTTCTCCGTGCAGGCTTGTCGTCAGCACCACCGGCCGGATGCCCAGCTGACGAGCCGCTGCAGCGCATGCGGCAACGGCCTTTTTGTTATCCGCAAGAACGAGGTTCCTTACACGAGGTCGGACAACTGCATGCGCTGCAGTCCCTTTTTTTTGCTCAAGCCTTCGGAGCACCGCCCATGGAACTTTATTCCTGATACCGTACCGTGCAAGTATGTTCAAAGCTTGTTCCGGTGTCGAACGGTCAGGGGCTGTTGGTCCTGACCCGATGATATCGAGCCTGTTTCCGATCACATCTGAAATGATCAGCGTGACGATCTGCGCCGGTGAAAACATGCGGGCCAGACCTCCGCCTTTCACCAGGGAGAGCTGCTTGCGTACGGTATTCAATTCATCGATCGATGCGCCTGCATTCAAGAGCAGCGAGGTCGCTGCGACCTTGTCCTTCAGGGTAATCCCGTCCGGTGCAACCAGCAGCGAGGAGGCGCCCCCGGAAAGGAGCACAAAAACCAGTGTGTTCCGGTCAGCGTCCCGGGCAAGGTACAAAAGACGCCGGGTCGCCTGCACACCGCGCATATCAGGCAGGGGATGGGATGCCTCGGCTACCTCTATAGAGTTGAGGAGTCCTCCATGACCGTCCTTGGTTATAACGATGCCCCGGTCAATCCTCCGCCCCAGCGTTTCATCGAGTGCCTGTGCCATAGGAAAAGAAGCCTTGCCAGCGCCGACGACGAAGATCTTCTTGAACCGCCGGTAATAATAGGGCATTCCTGCAATCAGGACATACTCCGGAGCAGCACGCACCGAGGCGCTGATCGTGCGATAGCCATGCACAGCATCAATACCTGACTTAAATATGCTCTTGAGTATGTTCGCAGTACCCTGTTTCATAGTGTATGATGCATGGAATCCCTGTTCACAAGTTCTCAATACATGCAGAAGTTAAAACAGGCAGATTGATTGCCGGAAACCAGTTCCGTGCTGCCGGCACGTTTTTAATAAACCGGTGTTGCAGAGAACAGACAAGTGAGGTGTCTGAATGATCAGATTTTACCGGCTGTCGCATACAGACAGCATGCTACCACGGGTGCTGTCAAATGGCAAAAACATCATCGTAGAGCCTGAGGTCGTATGCACGTGTATAGCTGTCCTTTGCCAGATGCAGCAGGCCGATGAGTCCGGCGTCCTCTCCGAGTGTGCTTTTTGTATAGACTATTCCGTTCAACGGGAGTGAATAGGCACGGGCACTGAGCGTGGATTCGACTGCCGGAAGAAAGAATTTCAAGGCCTTACTGACTTCACCGGCAAAAACAATTGCTTCCGGGCTAATCACGTTGATAATGGTCGTGAGTGCAATACCGAGATAGTTGCCCATCTTGTAAAATGCATCCAGGGCAGCACTGTCCGATTTCTGGGCAAGCTTATAGATGTCGTCGATGGTGAGTTTGTTCGGCGTGCGGTTTTTCTTATACTTGTTGAAATAGCGGATAATTGCGTCCGAGGATGCGTACGATTCAAGACATCCCCTGTTGGAGCAGAGACATTTTCTTCCATGTGGTTCAATGATGATGTGACCAAGCTCCGAGGTTGAACCGTCTTTATTGCGGACAAGCCATCCATTCACATAGATACCTGCACTGATCTTCCTGCCAAGCATGATAAGGATGAAGTTCTTATAGTTTGACGTATAGCCCAGCTTGTACTCTGCAAATGCGCGAACATTCGCTTCTGTCTCGACAACGACGAATTTTTTGAGCTGTTTGGTCAGATCTTCTTTTATATTGATCCCGTTCAGCAGCGGAATGGCAGACGAACAGCCGATGCCGCCCTTTTTATAGTTGATCGTTGCAGGAACGCTGACGCCGACAGCATTCACGTCGTCGGACGATATCCCGCTTTTATCAAGAAGGGAATAATACCCGTCGATCAGCAATTCAAGAAACTTATCCGGTTTGAGCGTTCGCGGCAGCACAACCTTGAAGGTTGTCTGTTGTTTGATGTCCTCGTCTGCCGTCCTGAATTTAACCTGCTGCTGTGTTATTTCAATGCCTGCAAAGTAGTTACTCATGTATACAATATATAATATAATATAACTATTTTCAATAAAAAACTTAAATAATGTTTTGATAACAAGAGGTTATGTTGCCTGGCGCTTTCAGGATCAACAATTTAATGAATAAAAAAACAGATTTTACTTGACACAAAATAAGATATTCTGTATATTGTATACAAGATATAAGGATAAAGACTTCGATAGGAAGAAAGGAGGAATAATGGCAAACGAAACAAAAAAATCGAGCACACCATTGCTCGATGAACTGGAAAAGGGTAAATGGCCGAGTTTTGTGAAAGAAATAAAGAAAATGGCCGACAAAAACCCGAGGGCAAAGGATCTCCTGGGGCAGCTTGAGCTGTCCTATACGGATAAAGTAACCCATTGGAAGCACGGCGGACTTGTCGGGGTACGGGGGTACGGAGGCGGAGTTATCGGCAGGTATTCAGATTCACCGGACAAATTCCCGAACGTCGCACATTTTCATACCATGCGTATCAATCAGCCGTCAGGCTGGTTTTACACAAGCAAGGCATTGCGCGAGATATGCGATGTATGGGAGCAGCACGGATCCGGTTTGACCAACATGCACGGATCAACCGGCGACCTTGTCCTGCTGGGCACGTCGACGGATAACCTTGAACCCATTTTCACCAAGCTTACCAGCAAAGGATGGGATCTTGGCGGTTCGGGTTCGGTTTTGCGGACACCGAGCTGCTGCGCAGGTCCTGCCCGCTGTGAATTCGCGTGTTACGATACCCTGAAACTGACCTACGATCTGACCCAGGAATTTCAGGACCTGCTGCACAGGCCTCAATTCCCCTATAAGTGGAAATTCAAGATGTCAGGGTGTCCGAATGACTGCGTGGCAAGCGTCGCCCGCGCAGATATGTCCATTATCGGGATTTGGAAAGACGATATCCAGGTCGACCAGCAGGCAGTGCGGGAATACGCGAAAAACGGCGTGAACATCCAGTCTGAGATATGTGATCTCTGCCCGGCTAAATGCATGTCCTGGGACGGCAATGACCTCAAGATCGTCAACAAATGGTGCAACAAGTGCATGCACTGTATCAACGCCCTGCCCAAGGCTTTGAGACCGGGTAAGGAACGCGGCGCAGCTATTCTGATTGGTGCAAAGGCGCCGATTCTTCAGGGAGCACAGATGTCTTCGGTACTTGTACCGTTCATGAAGATGGAGCCGCCGTACAAAGAACTAAAAGACCTTGTCGAAAAGATATGGGATTTCTGGGGTGAGTACGGAAAGAACAGGGAGAGGATCGGAGAATTGATCCAGAGGGTTGGTATGGGACAGTTCCTTGAAGCACTGGAACTCGACCCCAAGCCGCAGATGGTAGCAAATCCAAGAACAAATCCATTTATCTTCTACGAAGAGTACTTCGAAGAAGAGGGTGAAGAAAAATAGATAAGGAGGAAAATACGATGGAATCAGTACAGGCAGAACAAAGAAGAACGGACATTGGTCCGCCGCAATATGAACAGTTTTTGCATCCTGTCATCAAAAAAAATTATGGAAAATGGAAATACCACGAGATCGTAAAACCCGGCGTGCTTGTTCACGTTGCTGAAAACGGCGACAAACTCTACACGGTCCGTATGGGATCACCGAGGTTAATCAACGTCGATACCATCAGGATGATCTGCGACCTGGCGGACAAATACTGCGACGGGTATCTCAGGTTCACCAGCAGGCACAATGTTGAGTTCTTGCTGTCGGACCTGAGCAAGGTCGACCCCCTTATCGACGCCATCGAGGCGAACGGTTATCCGGTCGGCGGTACAGGCAAGAGCATCACGAACATCGTCCACACGCAGGGATGGGTACACTGCCATACACCGGCAACCGACGCATCGGGCATCGTCAAAGCTGTCATGGACGAGTTGTACGACTATTTCAAGACCATGACACTGCCGGCGAAGCTCAGGATAGCGCTTGCATGCTGCCTGAATATGTGCGGTGCGGTCCACTGTTCCGATATCGCCATTCTCGGCGTGCACAGAAGGCCGCCGAAGATACTGCCGAACCTGAATAAGCTCTGTGAGATCCCGACGACCGTCGCGGCATGCCCGACAGGTGCCATTGCCCCGGTTGTTGTCAACGGTGTGCAGACTGTCGAGGTCAACGAAGAAAAATGCATGTTTTGCGGCAACTGCTACACCATGTGTCCTGCGATGCCCCTGGCAAATTCATTGAACGACGGCGTTTCCATCTGGGTCGGCGGCAAGGTTTCGAATGCGCGACATGCGCCGATGTTTTCCAAGCTTGCAATACCGTATTTACCAAATAATCCGCCGCGGTGGCCCGAGGTGGTCAATGCGGTCAAGAACATAGTCGAGGTATATGCAAAAGACGCGAAGAAGTATGAACGGTTGGGTGAGTGGATAGAGAGGATCGGATGGCCCAGGTTCTTCGACATGACGGGCATCGAATTTACCAAGTACCACATTGATGACTACAGATTTGCCGCCACCACGTTTAACACGTCAACCCATTTTACACTCTAAGGGGGTGATTGTATGGCAGATTCAGGCGTAGTACCTATGGATGAGTTGCAAAACGAGATCTTCAAGATGGTCCAGGAAGACATGGGTAAAAAACAGCTGAAGGCAAAAGACATAACAAACGCGATGATCCAGAAATTCGGCGAAGAGAAATGTACGAAAGAGACCTGCAAGGAAGCGATCAGGACTCTCATCGATTCGGGAAAACTCGTCTACGGATATTTTGGAGGCAGCAGTTCCATTCAGGTTCCCCACAAGGAAGGATCAGAACCTGACAAGTAAGACACACGTGCTGGAGAAAAGAGGATATCATTATGCCGGAACTCAAGGTAGTTAAAAAGAAAAAAGGATTAAGGCTTGGCGGAGGAGACACCTCCGAGTCAATCGGCGGGTCGTCGCTGCGGCCGCGGTACACGCCCAAGGATCCGCCATGCTCTGTGTCATGTCCCATCGGTACAAAGATACGGGAGTACATGACCATGATCAAGGACGGCGAAAGCTTTGATCGGATATGGGAGCATGTCACGGATTACAATCCGCTGCCCGCAGTAACGGGAAGGGTCTGCCCGCATCCCTGCGAAGGCGGCTGCAACAGGGAAGAGGTGGATGGGTCTGTCGGAGTGAATGATATCGAACGTTTTGTCGGGACATACGGGATAGAACATAACCTGCAGCACAAAAAGATCGTCGATCAGATTTATGAAGAACCGGTGGCAGTGATAGGTGCAGGACCTGCTGGTATAGCCTGTGCTTATCACCTTGCCCGCCGGGGATATAAGGTTACGGTGTTCGAGGCAAAGCAAAAAACAGGGGGTATGCTGCGCTACGGTATACCGCGGTACAGACTGCCCGACGAAGTCATCGATGCAGAGTATAATTCGATTATCCGGGATCTGGGCATAACCCTGAAGACCGGCGTGAAGGTCGGCAAAGACATTTCAATCGACGACCTGAAAAAACAGTTCAAGATCGTTTACGTCGCGATCGGGGCTCAAAACGGCAGTAAACTCAGTATCCCGGGTGAAGATGCAGACAACGTGCTCACCGGTGTTGATTTTCTCGAGCGCGTAAGTTCCGGAATTAAGGTCGACATTGGCAGCAAGGTCTGCGTCATCGGCGGCGGCGATACCGCCATAGATGCTGCGCGGGTATCAAAACGTCTTGGTGCCGATGTTACGATACTGTACAGGAGAACTATCAATGAAATGCCCGCCATCAAATCGGAGATCCAGGAGGCGGAGGAAGAAGGTATTCATTTTGAGTTTCTGACAGCACCGTCCGAGATCGTCACAGGCGGCGGCCGCGCTACCGGCATCAAGTGTATCAGGATGGAGCTCGGTGCGCCGGATGCGAGCGGGAGAGCACGTCCCGTTCCAATCAAGGGATCGGAATTTGTCGTTGAGGCGACGGCGATCATAACGGCAGTGAGCCAGGTCGTCGATTTTACCGGCCTCGAGAGATTCAGGAACGAGCGCGGATGGATCAACGTCAACGACCATTATGAAACAACCGAAAAAGATATCTATGCAGGCGGTGACGTGACCCAGGAGCTCGACATCGCGGCAACGGCGATAGGACTCGGCAGAAAGGCTGCTCTTGCCATCGACAATTATCTCAGGGGCAGGGAAGCGACGAAAGAACTGCCGCTGCCGGTTATCTCGTACAAACAAATGAATCTCGGATATTACGAAAGGCTGCCCAAAGTCAAAAAGCAGCTCATGCCCGTTGCCGAACGAATCAATAATTTTAAAGAAATAAGCTCTACAATCACTGAGGAGCAGCTGCGTGCAGAGGCAAAACGCTGTATGAGCTGCGGTCAGTGTTTTTCGTGCGAACGATGCTGGATGTTCTGCCAGTACAGTGCCGTGGTTAAACCCGCAGCAAAAACCGATCCCTATAAGTTCAAGCTTGAATTTTGTATCGGCTGTAAGAAATGCGCAGAACAATGCCCGTGCGGATATATAGATATGGTTTGAAACCATGTTGTGGAACGTACCCAGAATTATTCTTTCAGGACTCGCCGGCGGCTGCGGAAAAACACTCGTCAGCACCGGTATCGTTGCGGCCCTGAAGAAGAGCGGCATGGAGGTCTTTCCCTTCAAAAAAGGCCCGGACTATATCGATGCTGCGTGGCTGTCGTCAGCAGCCCAAAAGCCCTGTTACAATCTTGATGCATTTCTCACCAGCGAAGCCATGGTGCGGCGCTCATTCGAGCGGCATATCGGCATCAGCGAGGTCTGCAGGTATTGCGGCGAGCAGTCATGTTCGAAATGCAGCCATGTCAAAGAGTTCCTGAGCGATAAGATTGCAGTTATAGAAGGCAACCGCGGCCTTTACGACGGTATGGATGAAAACGGTACCTATAGTACCGCTGAACTTGCAAAGGCGCTCAAAGCGCCGGTCATTCTTGTCGTGGACAGTACCAAAGCCACACGGACGGTTGCAGCAGAAGTCCTCGGCTGCCAGAGAATGGATGTAACGGTTCCTCTGGCCGGAGTTATCCTGAACCGCGTTGCCGGCAAGCGGCACGAGGATATCGTTCGTTCATCGATAGAAAAGACCTGCGGTGTGCCGGTCATCGGCGCCTTGCCGAAATTCGAATCAAATAAATTTCCGGAGCGCCATCTTGGTCTCATCACACCGGAAGAATACCCGGAGATTCAGCAGGCAATAGAGTTTGCGGCAGGGGCGATTGCAACGTATGTGGACAGGGAGCGTCTCCTCAAAATCGCTGCATCGGGTAAACCGCTCTTTCTCAAAAAAGAGGTCAGCCATAACCAGGTTCACCCTGCTCGGGCTGCCATCAAAGTCGGTATCATCAGGGACAAATCATTTTCCTTTTATTATCCTGAGAACATCGAAGCACTCAAAAAGTGTGGCGCAGACGTTGTGGAGGTCAATGCGCTCACAGATGCAGTTCTCCCGGATATCGACGCGTTGTATGTCGGCGGCGGTTTTCCGGAAACAAGCGCTGCACAGCTTGCCCAAAATGCAGGCTTCCGCACATCTGTCCGGTCGGCTGTCGAAGGCGGTCTTCCGGTCTATGCCGAGTGCGGCGGAGCAATCTTTATGGGTACATCACTGACGTATCTCGGCACGACGTACCCCATGACTGGTATTCTCCCGGTTGAATTCTATTTCGAAAAGCGTCCGCAGGGACACGGTTATACTGTCCTCGAGGTTGTTTCCGAGAATCCGTTTTTTTCATCCGGCAGCATCATTCACGGACACGAATTCCATTATTCGAGGGCCGTTATTATCAGGCCGGAAATGATCCGGTACGCGTTTAAGCTCCACAAAGGATCCGGATTTAACAAGGCCGGTGACGGCATCTGTTACAAGAACATGCTGGCAGTTTATTCCCATATACATGCCGGAGGCGTGCCGCAGTGGGCAGAAAACCTGGTGCGGACTGCATATGAATACGCCGGGACCAGAGAAAAGGATAAAGCCGGACGTACTGCACCGGACAACCTGCGTTCACAGTATAGCAGGGCGTATGCCGGCACAGATGCTCAGGATACGGTATTCAACATACAGACAAAATAAGGACGAACAGGTTGTCAGATACAAACGAACAATACGTGAATCTACTAACAATAACAAAAAAAAGGAGGATACAATGGCAAAGGTGAATCTTGGCGGAATTGAAATAGAGGTGGACGAGGACGGGTTTATCGTAGACCCCAGTGTGTGGAACGAGAAGGTCGCTCAGGCGCTTGCTTCGACGGAAGATGTTCCTTCGATGAGCGAAGAACACTGGAAGGTTGTGAAATACCTGAGAGATTACTATCAGAAGTATAACATAGCTCCCATGATCAGGAAGATGTGTAAAGATACACAGGTCGATCTCAAGCACATGTATGAATTATTCCCGACAGGACCAGCCAAAGGTGCATGCAAGATAGCAGGTCTTCCGAAACCAACGGGCTGCGTATAATCAGACGGCAAGAACTGCGTAGACTGCGGTGATGATGAGGCGCGGACACCTGTTCGTGCCGTCATTCACCCCTTCCACCTGCTCAAGGCAGGCCGGTGATGTGGAGGAACGGTGTATTCATACCGGACCGGGCACGCGCAGTGTACGCAGTTCACAATCTGCAGATGGGAGGCACTATGAACCTGATGGAATTGATGGCAGAGCGGCGCGAGATCATTCTGAAAAAATGGCTGGAATCGATCACGGCATCGTACCCGCATGCTTCT
>JAJYLM010000072.1 GCA_021787655.1 bacterium | reverse complement strand
CCTCGTGACCAGCAGCACCACCGGACTGCCGCACTCTGTTGACCAGGCACCGTACCCGATCGTCGTCCACATTCCTGCCTGCATAACAGATACGACCCTGCCCATACCTGTCATGATTTACGGACACGGATTGTTCGGCAATGCACAGGGAGAGATGGATACCCACTACCAGGAGCGGCTTATAAACCAGCTCTGCATGGTCCAGATCGGCACCGACTGGATAGGCCTGAGCAGCAACGACGTTGCCAATGCTGCCATCGCGATCGACGATTTCAATAAGCTGCCTTTGATCACGGATAAGCTCCAGCAGGCGCAGATAAACTTCGTTGTCATGGCCCGTCTCGCGCTCGGGGCGCTCGGGAATGATCCTGAACTGCAGTACAACGGTCATTCGGTCATCGGGAGCCGGATCTATTACTATGGTATCTCCGACGGCGGCATTCAGGGTGCAACGTTCATGAGCATCGATCCCGATATCGTCCAGGGTGTGCTCGGTGTTCCAGGTTCGACATGGAGCCTGATGATCCAGAGAAATCCCGAGTACAATATGCTCGAACCCATTATGGCTGCATCGTACCCTGATGCGATGGACCGCATGAAGCTGTTGTCGTTGTCCCAGTATGACTGGGACTTTTCAGACCCGATCACCTTTGCTCCGCATACCATCCTGGATCCTCTGCCCGGTACACCCAGGAAACAGATCCTCATTGAAGCAGGCATCAACGACTCCGAGGTTTCGAACCTTGCCACGAACCTGCTTGCCCGAACCATGGGGCTGACCGGGCTGCAGTCCCTGCCGTCGCCTGTCTACGGAATTACCCAGACGACATGGCCTCTTCCTTCGGCGCTGACCTATTGGACCAACCTCGCGTTCCCAGGAAACTACGGGCCGGTCCCCTACGGGATGCAGTGTACATACGTCCCGCCGTCAACAAACCAGCCACCGTCGACGGATTCCAATCTGACATCCTGCGTGCACGAGACCGTCCGCAGACTGCCCGAGGTTATCCAGCAGATACAGTCGTTCCTGACACCAGGCGGGCAGGTACAGCAGACGTGCGTCGCGCCGGCGTGTCCCTATCAATAGACCAGAAAAGGGGTCTTGACTGTTGATAAGGAGCACATGGTCTGCCATATGGATGCAAAAATATACAAATCATGTTTCATAGAAAAAATATTAAGTTCTTAGTAATGATATCGTTGTTATTATTTCTATTAATTATATTTGACATTGTAGCGATAAAGTTCAAGCTTATATTTCCTTCTTTTAGATTAACATAGAAACCCACCGTCTTTGACGGTGGTTATGGAGAGTTGGCTTTGCCAGTTTTCTGTCATTCCCACCCCGTATCAAGTACGGGGTAAACTCCAGTGGGAATCCAGAAATTTTATTACGAAAATGATGAAGAACTGGATTCCCGTTTCCACGGGAATGACATTTTGTGGATTTTCAGAAGCCATCACCTTTGGTTGTGGTCGTTTACAGAGAAGTTTCAATCAATGACTATCAGCATGCTGCTAAGCGGGACGTGACTTTCAATGCGTGTATTTTCATCAGAAGTATCTCTTTAAACTCTTAAAAGAAAATGGCCAGAGACGGAATTGAACCGCCGACACGCGGATTTTCAGTCCGCTGCTCTACCGACTGAGCTATCTGGCCATGACGACCTATTATGAAGAAAATCTTTCGATAGTCAAGTATTAACAGCAAAGATTATTCAACGCAGATGTTTGAGACTGCAGATGACGGAATCTTCCGGTACCCGGCACGCAGGTATCAGCCGAAGAAAATGGACTTTCTCTGCTTGAGTACCTCCATGAGCATTTCCTGGATGCGGGTCCTCACCTGTTCAGACAATTTATTAATCAAGATATCGTCCTCGATGTCCTCATCGGAGTACCGTGACATGTCAATGGGCTCGCCGTACTTGATGTACCATTTTGTCGGGAGCGGTATTGCCCCCAGGGGTCCTAACAAGGGGAAAAACGGAGTCATCGGAAGGTAGGGTGCTCCGAAGAGCTTGCCGAGCCAGTCGATCCTGCCGATAATCGGATATGCTTCCTCTGCACCGACGACGGCAACCGGAATGATCGGTGATCGCGTTTTCATGGCGAGCTTGATGTATCCGCCCCTGCCGAATCTCTGGAGCTGGTACCGGTACTTGTATGGTTTGCCGATACCTTTCAGGCCTTCGGGAAACACGATGACGAGTTGATCCTTCTCGAGCAGCCGCTCGGCATTTTCCTGGGACGCACGCACGCTGCCGGTCCTGATCAGAAACGAATTCACGAAGGGCATGTAGTACGCGAAATCTTCGACCAGCGGCCGCGTGATACGTTTCGCAGGATGTTCCTTGAAGATGGAGGTCACGATCATCGCGCCGTCGATCGGGATGCCGCCCGAATGGTTTGATACGAGCAGGGCCCTCCCGGTCGTCGGTAAGTTTTGGATACCGATGGTTTCTATCCTCCACCATTTTTCGTAAAGAAGATCGAAGAAGATCTTTGCCTTTGCAGCAAAGATGGGATCGAGTCCGAACTCATCGACCTCGGTCGATGTCGCCCACAGAGCTATGCTGGAGAGTTGTTCTTTGATGTTCTGCGTCGAAAACTGGGAAAAAAAGCCTTTGACCTTGTCTGCGATGACCGATGCGACATGCAACCGTGCAGCGTCCTTGTTTTTATTCAGTCCCTTGAGAGCCGACTTGAGTTTATCGTCATACGAGTGCGACAGCTCGTCGAACTTATCCTCGATGATTTTCTTGAGCGCCGAAAATTCCTGGGAAGGGACAGCGGTATAGCCGCCGTACTTTGCTTTCTTCGATTTCTTCAGGTTGATGACGTTGACCTTTTTCGCATGCGGGGATATTTTGACGGTGTGCAGCGTGATCGCCGTGTCGGGCACGGTCAGTCCTTTCACGGGTGTCTGACGCTTTGTTTTTTGCGATAACGCAGGTATTGTATTTTTTGGCATACGCTCCCTCCCTCGTTCTTCACTCAACCAGTCTTAATTCCCGCAGCCGCTGGCTTCCCATAAAGCTTTCCAGTGTGTCCTTAATGGTGTAGCGGGATTCGAACTTCATGATCTTCTTTGCCTTTGCCCCGTCTGCGAGCCAGGTGTATTTCAGGAAATTAAGAAAGGTCGGTGGTACCGGCGACAGATTCGCCGACCACAGCATGCTGACCATGGAGTAGGCGATAGGGTAGGGGATAGGAACACCGACCTTGCCGGCAAGTTTCAGGACCGTGCTGAACGGCAGGATCCCCCTTCCCACAATATTGAATATTCCGTGATAATTGTCCTCGATCGCCACCCGGAAGACATCGATGACGTCCTCTTCGTGGACGAACTGGAACAGCGGATCGAAGCCGAGGATGGTCAGTATCAGAGGACTGGCGAAGTATGACGTCAGAAAGTTTTTTACGGTCGGGCCCATGATTGCGCACGGCCGAAGAACAGTCACGACTGCCTGCGGATTCTTGTCCCTGAACCGGCGCACCAGGTGCTCGACCTCGATCTTGTCCCTGAGGTACGCCATGCGCGGGTCGGCCATCAGGGGATGCTCTTCGGTCAGGAAGTTGGGGTTCGTGGCATTGGCACCGTACACCATCGACGTCGACCGGATGACAAACTTTTTGACCTTCACCGCGGTGGAAGCGTGCAGGACGTTGAGCGTGCCGATGACCTCGAGTTCATGGGAGATGGTGGTATCTTTGATCGGACTCGACAGGAACGCAAGATGGACGACCTCCTCGATGCCTTCGGACTTGAAGATCCCGGCGATAGCCGCATCGATCATGGGCTCCGTCAGATCGACCTTGAAAAACTTTATATTTTTTTCAAGAAAATCCGGCTTCCTCGTGTCGATCGCTATGATTTGATAGCGGGGGTCGTTCGCAATCCTCCGTATCAGGTTTGAACCGATAAAGCTGTTCACCCCGGTAATGGCAATACGTTTTACGTTTGGTTTGTCTTTTACGTTATTCTTTTTCTTGTTTCCCATAGGATACCGCCGCTCCCCCTTTCCGGTCTGTCCTGGTTCTGCCCCGCCTGAAAACCGGCTCCCTTCATGCTGACTGGTATCAACGGTGTGGGTTCACTTTAAGCGACTTTTGCACTTTCTGTCAAGTTTGCCCCCTGTACCGGCTGTGTTTGAAAAAAATTGAATTTTTTATTATACTCCGGGCATGGACACTATTTCGGTCATGCTGGTCGACGATCACAAGGTTGTTCGGGAAGGCATAAAATATATAATCAATAATCAGAACGATATGAAGGTGGTCGCCGAAGCAACGGACGGCAACGAAGTGATGGGTATCCTCGGCAAGATCAAGGTCGATGTCATTCTCCTCGATATCAAGATGAAACACGTGGGAGGTATAGCGCTCATTCCGAAGATCATGAAAGATTACAGGGCGTGCCACGTGATCATTCTCTCCATGTACGACAACCCGAACTACGTCTTTGAATCCATCCATGCCGGCGCAAAAGGATACCTGTTGAAGGACGTGAGCGCCGACGAACTGGTCCACGCGGTCCGGTCCGTGTACCGCGGCAACGGATTTCTCCAGTCCGCAGTGACCCTGCCGGTCCTCAAGAAGATCGCACTCGACATGCAGATAGAAAAAAGCAAGGTGCTGACGAACACCGAACTCGGTATCCTGTCCATGCTCTCCGACGGAAAACGCTACAAGGAGATTGCAACCGCCTTTTCCATCAGCGAGGAGACCGTGAAACGGCACCTGAAGAAGGTGTACGAAAAACTGGGTGCTTCGGACAAAACTGAGGCGGTTGCCATAGCACTCCGCCAGAGATTGATCGATTAACACGGCCGGTCTTTTGCCGGGGCGGTGCCTTTTCTTTAAAACTTTCCGGTTTACTGGTATAGAATGATTCTATGAACATGAAATGTCCTGTATGTAAAAAAGAGATACCATGGGAGAATAATCCTTACCGGCCGTTTTGCTCGTACCGCTGTAAGATGATAGACTTGGGCAAGTGGCTGGGGGAGGAATACCGTATGGAAGGGGAAAAGCCGGATACGGTAAAAACGGCCGATGAAAAAAAGAAAGACTAAAGCGTATATATTTTACAGCGTGATACTGTTTCTCGTCCTTGCCGTTGTCCTGATCCTGAGGACCAATATTGTGGAGAACATGTTCAAGGGCAGGATCGAAAAATTTATTACTGATAAAACGGGCATTCCTGTTACGATCGGCAGTATCACCGTTTCGATCCTGTCATCCAGCGTCACGGTGTCTTCACTTGTTGTGAAGGGGGATGCGGCGTACCATGCCGATATCGGAAAACTCACGGTGGTATTCGAACCGCCGAGCATCCTGAAGGACAAGCCCCAGCTCAAGACAGTCGCCATCGAAGATGCTCATATAGCACTCGTACTGCGGCAGAAGCTTCCGGGAAAGATGCACGGCACTGTACCGTCGTTCGATATAAGCACCCTTGCTGCCGGACTCCCGGTGACCATCAAACACATCGTTGTCAGCAGGACCGCGCTTTCTATCAGCATGCCGGACAGCGATACCGCTGCTCAGGCACGCGACGTTTCCCTGAGCTTGTACCCCGAGCCGGGCAGGGACAGCGTCAGCGGGCTTGTCGATATCAAGGGACTCGCCCTGTCACGGCAGGGCAGCACCGTCGCTCTCAATGACTGCCAGTTCAGCGGGGCCATGAAAGGCCGGGACATCACCGTCAACAGCCTACGGGTTGCTTCGGACGCCGTGCATCTCGACCTGAGCGGGAAAATCGTCGATTATCAGAACCCGTATGTCAGGGTGAACGTCAAGGCATCGGTGAAGACTGTCCAGCAATTCAATGCCTTTCTCAAGACCCTGCCGGTAGCGCTCCCTGCGGTCGGCGGCAGTTATACCTTCGACGGGAGCGTCACCGGCAGTATCCTGAACCCGTCGTCGTTTGGCATTGTCGGTTTCCGTGACCTGGAGATCAGCGGCGTCAGGGGAGGGACGGGGACGGTTTCCTATGTCTACAAGTCCCGGAAGCTGTTGATCAAAAAAGCGGACATCACGGTCGCCGGCGGAACCGTGAAGGCAACCGGGAACGTGGATTTTTCAGACGACTCACTGCCGGCTTCGTTCTCCCTGGACCTCGACCACGTGAGCTTCGGCCAGCTGCTGTCCGACCTGACCGTCCCCCACACGTATGTGGATGCCGGCATTACCGGGCACGTTGAGGTCAAGGGCAGGTTCAATCCCGTGTATTTCGCAGGAAATGTCGGTGTACAGTTCCTCCGGTTTTCCGTGTACGACAATGATTTCAACAGCACAAAGAAGAACACCATCATGGTCGTCAAGCCCGTGAACATCCAGTCCAATCTCATCCTCACCAACCAGTGTGCCTATATCACGAATACGACGGTGCAGACCGCGCGTTCGCTGCTGCATAACTATACGGCGCTGTACTTTACCGGAGCTATGTTCCTGACCTTCGATTCGCATGACCTGGACATGCAGGATGTAAGTCCTATAGCCTTCATACCGTATACCGGGAAAGGAAGCGCCCGGGGCTATATTGCAGGGCCTTTTACGGACATCACCATTCACGGCGATGTCGCATTCCATGATTTCAGTATGGAACACATCCCTCTGGGTACGGTCACCGGCGGTATTACCTTTTACAATAATGTTCTTGCCCTGGAATCCATCCACGCGGTTCACAGAGAGTCGCAGGTTGACGTCGACGGCGGCATCCATTTTACACAGGACATTGGACTGCAGATGGAGGCAAAACTGCAGCCCGTTGCGCTGAAGGACATAGCAGACACCATCGGGGATCCGTTTACTGCAGGCGGATCGATCAGCGGCACGGTGCGTATCGACGGGCCTGCTGGACGTATGAACGGAAGCGCGGATCTCACACTCATCAGGCCGGACGCATACTTCCAGTCATTCGACAGTGGTACGGTGCACATGACCATGGAACACGGCAGGTTTCATTTCGACAGCGCACTCCTGAAGAAAGGGGACGATACCCTCGCCATCGGGGGATACATTGCTGAAGATGGTGATCTGGGGTTGACCTTCGAAACGCGTGGTTTTCACATCGATGAGATGGACGCCTTGACGCGGCTCATCCCCGGCCTGCAGGGCATCGCGTCTTTCAACGGCAGTTTGGGCGGAACGGTGCAGCGACCCTCGGGCAGCATGCGGGTGCACCTGTCGGATCTCGTGTATAATAAGGCACGGATCCCCGATTGTTCGGCCTCGGTCGGTTTTACGGACGATACGTTCTCCACGGATGCGGACATGTTTGACCATTCGCTGGGCCTCCGGGCTTCATTGGGGGTCAGGAACGGATATCCGTTCACGCTCCGTACGCAGTTCACCGGATTCGACGCACGCCCGGTCATATCAGCCGTATCCGGTATCAGCATGACGTCTGATGTGAGCGGCACCCTGTGGATGACCGGCAGGCTCGACGCAGTGCCGGCTTCCCTCGTCGGATACCTGTACCTCGACTCCGCATCGTTCGGAAACCGTTTTGCGTCATTCAGGAGCGGCAAGCCGGTCTTCGTGGACCTGGCGAACAATACCATATCCTTCCGGGAATTCTCCCTGCGCGGCAAAAAAAGCGCACTGGACATCAGCGGGTTCTTCAATCTGAACGGTTCTGCCGATACGCTGATCCACGCCGATGTCGACCTGAGCTATGTGCCTCTGTTTACCAGTGTCCTGGCCGGTGCGAGCGGCAGGCTGAAGATCGATACGCGGATCGAAGGTGTGCAGGGGAACGTTATGATGAACGGCACTGCAGAACTCAACGGGGACGCCGTCATGGCCGATGAGCCGGTATCGTTCACCGGTATGAACATCGGTGTTCTGATGGCGAATAAGAATATCGTTATCAAGGACATCAGCGGTCTTGTCAACGGCGGGACGTTGTCCGGCAGCGGAAGAATCATCATGTCAGGGATCACGCCGCGAATCTTTGATCTGAACGTCAATTTCAAGGGCGTCAACTTCGTTTACCGGGATACTGTTCCCCTGCAGATGGACGGCACGCTCGGTCTCAAGGGGTTGTACCCCCGGCCCTCCATAGAAGGCGATGTCAGGATCATCAATGCAACCTACACGGACTATATTAACTGGGAAGACGAAATGCTGAAATTCCAGCGCCGGAAATATGTACCGCAGAACCTCGAGCAGGGCACGGGGACAGCCCTGCCGCTGAACATCCGGGTCGAGGCAGATAAGTCCATTGTGATCGACAATAATATTCTGAACAGCGTCCTGAGCGCACAACTTCGCGTCGAAGGTACTGTCGAACGCCCTGAGATCATCGGCAATATCTCGGGCAACGGCGGCAAGCTCTACTACCGCTCCACTGTGTTTTCCATCGATAATGCCGTGGTCACCTATACCCGCGAGCATCCGGGAAACCCGTTTGTCGACCTCAGGGCTTCGACGACACAGGACTTTATGGTCAACAACGAGTACAGCGAGTACAATATCTATCTGACCATTGCCGGAAAACTGGACAAGTTGAACGTCAGTCTTACGTCATATCCTCCGAGTCTCGACGAAATGGACATCATCAGCCTGCTGACCTACGGGGTTACCCCGTCCGATCTCATGAAGAGCGGCATCAGTTCCGCTGCAGCCTACGAAGTCGGTACTGCGGTCGGGAGCAAGCTTGCCAAGGACATTTTTTCGGAGATGGTCGGGAATGAAAGCCTGAACAAATTCAGAAAGATATTCTGGATAGACAACCTCCAAATCTCTCCCTATTATCCTATCGGTGCCCCGACGTCGAGTATACGCCTTACCGTTACCAAAAGGATCACCAGCGATCTCGATATCCTGTACTCCTACGACCTGAGCGGGTACAATCTCCAGCGGTTCCAGGGGCAGTACAAGCTGAGCAAACGATTGTACTTTTTGGGAAGCTGGGACAACAATACCACGACCCAGCAATCGATCAACTCAAACAACAATGTCGGTAACTTTGGCGGCGATTTAAAATACAAATACGAGTTTTGAGGGTACTGGCATTGGAGCACAAAACGGTGGAGAAGAGGGATGGACTGAACGGTTTCCGGCACGGGCGGCTGCGTTTGCATACCCTGCATCATTTCGTTTTGGCTGCCGCGGTCATGCCTGCGGTGGTGCTGTTCTGCATAGGAGGAGCACAGCCTGCGTATGGTGACACGGACATGGCGCAGTACAACGGCAGGGTCGTGTCCGGCATTACACTGCAGTTTCCTCCCGGCGTGAAGACGATGGGGATCAGCGAACTTATTAAGACCAGGAAGGGGAGTCCCTTCAGTATGTCGGATGCCGACAATTCCCTACGCCTTCTGTATTCAACCGGACAATGCTCGGACGTACAGCTCGGGGTCGAGCCGTCGTCCGGCACAACGATCCGCCTTGTCTATATTTGTAAACCCGTTATCGACGTGTCCAAAATAATGTTTTATGGAGTCGAGGCTGCATCGAAGAAAGAGTTGGAACACTCCGTTGCCCTGCAGCCCGAAACCCATTTTTACAGCGAACTCCTCGCCGTCGTTAAGGATCGTGTTCTCCAATTCTACAACGACCGAGGATTTATGACAACCCGCGTCACGGTCACCTCTGAACAGACCTCGTACAATACCGTTGAACTTTCTGTCCACGTCGAAGAGGGCCAGCCTGCATCGATAAAAGAGATTACCATTACCGGGGATCCGGAGATCAGCACCCCCGTACTTATTGATGCAATGGGCATCGCTCCGGGTGACCGTGTTGTAAAAAATACCGTCGATAACAGCGTCGGCCTGCTCGAACTTTTCTATCATGCCAGGGGTTATTGGCAGGCAGAGATCCAAAAACCGCAGCTGGTGTATGCGGACAATTTCCACGGAGCGTATGTCACCATACACATTATCGCAGGACCCCGGTATGTTATGGAATTCAGCGGTGCGCCGCATTTC
>JAJYLM010000071.1 GCA_021787655.1 bacterium | reverse complement strand
CCTGCCTTAAAAGCAAGGGAAACGCGCTTGCCCTGATAAAACCCCAGTTTGAGCTCGAACAGAAAGAGGTTGAACGGGGAGGCGTGGTGCGGTCCGAAGAAAAGCGTCAAAAAGCCGTTGCAAAGATACAGCAGACGGCGGAGCAGCTCGGATTGAGTGTAATCGCGGTGATCCCTTCAGATATAAAGGGAACAAAAGGCAATCAGGAATTTTTCATCGAGCTGCAAAAGCCATGACCAAGGGGCATACCAGGGCGCTTTTCAGCGGGCTTGTTTGGCGGGTCAAACCGATCGCCAACGTCCTCGTACCACGGGGATGCATTGTGTGCGGCAAGACGACCGATACCACGGTCTGCGCGGACTGCCGTACCACCCTGCATTATATACAGGAACCTTATTGCACCCGGTGCGGTAAACCCTTTACCACCGGCAGCGGCGTATCGCATGTATGCTACGATTGTATCAAGGGCAAGAACGCGTTTATGCTGGCGCGTGCCGTGTTCGAGTACAACGGCGCTGCCATCAGGCTCATCCACAGATTCAAGTTTGGTGACCAGGTTAACCTGGCTGCTTTTTTTTCGGATGAACTGCTCATGCTCTATGAAGTGTATTTTGCCGGGCTCGGTATCGACGCTATTCTCCCTGTCCCCCTGTCTCCCCGGAGACTCAAGCACCGGTCTTACAATCAATCTCACCTGATCAGCACCGGGCTTTCCCGCTCATTGTCAATACCCGTGCTTTCCTCGGTGCTCGTCAAGATCAAAGAAACGCAGCCGCAGTCGCGGCTGCGTGCCCGGCAGCGGCAGGACAATGTAAAAGGTGCTTACGAGATTACAGACAGGCAGGCGCTCAGGGGAAAAAGTGTGCTGCTGATCGATGACGTGATCACGACCGGTGCCACCGTGAACGCCTGTACACGGTCTCTTTTGCGTGCAGGTGCACACCAAGTCTACGTCATGGCCATCGCCCTGCGCGTATGACCGGCAACGCCGCTCGTACACAAGGCAAATACATTGACATGCTGCGTTAAACGCGGTAACCATAATGACATATGATATCATCAAAAAAATTAGCGGGAGTAGTTTCGGGCATCGTTCTTGTATTCCTCCTGGGCATACGCCCGGCATGTGCGGACACCATTGTACTGAACAACGGAGATACGCTGAACGGGAAGATCACCGGAGGGGGCAAGGGAACGATCGTCCTCTCGACGGATTACTCGTCACCCATTACCCTGCAGTCGAAAGATATCAAATCGATAACCATGAGCGAGCCCATCAAGGTCCGCCTCAAAAACGGGCAAACCCTTCAGGGACAGCTTTCTGTCGGACAAGGAGGAAACCTTGCGATCACGACCGGCAAAGGGGTATCGCCCTCCACGGTCAACTGGGGAAGCATTGAATCCTTCAATCCCCCGCCGAGTTCGGTGACCGGGACGCTCACGGCAGGAGCGAACACTCAGGCAGGCAATGCGCACGTCTTGAGTGCATCCATAGGAGCAAATGCCCTGTGGAAGGCGCCTGCGGACAATGTAGGGCTGAATTTTCTTTATAATTACGCACAGAATGCAGGAATAATGTCTGCACGAAACGTCTTCGGTTCGCTCAAGTACGAGCATCTCTTTACGGATTATTTTTATGCGTATGCAGATATGGAAATGCTTTCGGACAAATTCCGAGATCTCCGGCTGCGCACTGCCGAGGGGCCTGGAGTAGGATACCAGGTGTGGAGTGGTCCGTCGAGCACCCTCTCGTTCGAAGCCGGTTACTCTTATTTTACCGAAGACCATTTTGCCGGAGCAGACGGTGCGTGGAGTACGCTGCGTGCTGCCGGCACATTTTTGTGGTCCCTCGGCAAAGCCGTTGCCTTTTCGGAATATTTTGTTCTTTATGACCGGCTCGACAAGAGTGACAACTATACGACGAGAAACGAAGCAAGCATTACTTCGGCACTTGCAGGAAATCTGGCACTCAAGGTGTCCAATATTATTGAATACAACCGCACACCTCCCCCGGGTATCTTCAGGATGGACATCTATTGGATCCTCGGACTGCAGTACACGTTCTGACACCGGAATACCGCTGCAACGCTGTCGTCCGGTCATAATCCCTGAGGAAACCATTCCTGCATTTCATTGCGTTTTTCGGCAAACAGCGCCTATATACATCGGTAACCAATACCTATGGGAGGATGTATGAAGCAACACTTCTTTACCGAAGAGCACGATATGTTCAGAAAAACCGTACGGGATTTCGTCAGCAAAAACCTTGTACCGCATGCAAACGAATGGGAAGACGCGCAGGACTACCCGAAATCACTGTTCAAGACACTGGCGAATATGAATTTCCTCGGTATACGCTACCCGGAAAAATACGGGGGCATGGGGCTTGATATCTTTTACGACATCGTATTTTATGAAGAACTCTACAGGTCCAGAATGCCGGGGCTGTGCCTCGACGTGATGGTTGACACGGACATGGCGACGCCGGTGCTGTTCAAACACGGCACGGAAGAGCAGAAAACCAGGTACCTGACCAGGATGATACAGGGCGACGCTGTTTTTGCAATCGGGTACACCGAGCCGAATGCGGGCTCAGACGTGGCACGCATCCGCAGTACGGCAAAAAAGACGGACGGCGGTTATGTTCTCAACGGATCGAAGATTTTCATCACGAACGGTACCTGGGCTGATTATATCATCGTCGCAGCGAAAACTGATTCTACAAAAGACCATAAGGGTATCACCCTGTTTCTGCTGGATACAAAAACAAAGGGCTTTACGGTCGGCAGAAAGCTGAAGAAGCTCGGACATCATTCTTCGCACACAGCCGAGTTGTTCTTCGATGACTGTTTCATTCCGGAGAATATGATTGTCGGTGAGATCAATAAGGGATTTTATTATATCATGGAGGGCTTTCAGACAGAGAGGATCATGGGTTCCGTGGGTGTCATTGCACTCGCCCAGGTAGCACTGGAGGACGCTGTTGCCTATGCAAAAGAACGGACCACGTTCGGTAAGCCCATATCCCAGCACCAGGCGATAGCGCACAAGCTCGTGGACATGGCGACCCAGCTCGAGGCAGCAAAACAGCTTGCGTATAACGGTGCGTGGCTTCTCGATCAGGGAGAAGATGCAACGAAGGAGATATCCATGGCAAAGCTGTATGCCTGTGAGATTGCCAACAAGGTCACCTACGATGCAATCCAGGTATTCGGCGGTTACGGATACATGGAGGAATATCCGGTTGCGCGGGCATACCGGGACGCACGGATGTTCACCATCGGGGCCGGCACATCGGAGATCATGAAAGAAATCATAGCAAAACGCATGGGGCTGTACTGACAGAATGCTGACAGGCAGGTCCCTGCGGGACCTGCCTGCTCTTATTCAACGACGATGAAGCCCACGGAACGCGACATTGCGGGGATGTTCGATGTAATATCCGGACGCTACGATATGCTCAACCACATCCTGTCCGGATATACGGACGTACGGTGGAGAAAACGGGTCGCGAAGCTGAGTCTTGACCGGCCGGTGAAAGATATCCTCGACGTATCCACCGGAACCGGT
Source organism: bacterium (assembly GCA_021787655.1). Lineage (GTDB taxonomy): Bacteria > JAMCPX01 > JAMCPX01 > JAMCPX01 > JAMCPX01 > JAJYLM01. The sequence continues at coordinate 6,449 of JAJYLM010000071.1, read as the reverse complement.
GACCTCGCAGCAGCTTTTCGGCGCACGTCCGGCAACGTCAGAACGTTCGGTCTGGACATCAGCATGGAAATGCTCAAGATTGCCGGCAACAAGTCCATGGAACTGAGACGTATCAACGGGTCTGCTCTCTCCCTCCCTTTCAGGGACAACACCTTCGACCTGGTCAGCTGCGCATTCGGCATCCGCAATATCTATCCGCGGGAGCGCGGGCTTCAGGAATTCTTCCGGGTCACGAAGCCGGAGGGACGGCTCGTCATCCTGGAGTTTTCCATGCCCCGCGGCGTGTTCGGCACAATCTATAAGCTCTACTTCGACAGGATACTGCCCCTGCTCGGCAACCTGCTCTCGGGAACAACGGCATACTCGTACCTCCAAAGCTCTGTCGAGGCTTTCCCGGATCCGCAGACATTCAGCGGCATGCTCACGTCCGCCGGATTTCAGAACATCAGGATAACCAGCCTGACCCGCGGCATCGCGACCATCTACCTGTGCGAAAAATAAAAGTCCTCTGCCCTGGAGCTGCAGCCTGCGGCCTATTCCTTCTCCCGTAAAATTTCCCGCATGAGCCTGTACTGTCTGAGATGGCTGCGTGCGTATGCAAGATTGGCGCCGGTATCACTGCGTGCAAGTGTCCGCACGACCACTTTTGAACAGGCACTGAGCGCCTGCCTGATGTGGGTCAATGTTTCAATAGTATACCGTATCTGCCAAGTGCGGGGAAAATGTTTTTTGAGCAGTCGTTTCAGGGACTGTGCCCCAATTCTGAGGATAAAATCCGGGGGAATCTGTTTTGTGGAATGTCCGCCGAAATGGATGATGCGCGACCGGGAAAAAACCATCACCCGGTACCCTGTTTCCCGAAGCCTCCTGCACACGTCGAATTCTTCCCCGTACATAAAGATACCGCCGTCAAACCCGCGGATGGCATCATAGGCGTCCTTCCTGAACATCATGGCGCAGCCGATGATGCACCCGGTTTCAAACGTTGCCTGTCGGGCAATGCTCCGGCTGTACCTGTATTTTTTCCAGGTCATAACCAGACGGGCTGCAGGCGCTGCGATGAGGTCCGTGATCTGAAGAAACAAATGACTGTACACAGGGGGATAAAAGAGGCTTGTCTTGTTGTTCTGATCCGAGACGAGAGGACCGATCATACCGGCATCCCGGTGCTCCTTCAAATAGCCGTACATGAGCCCGATGCCATGATCGATCACGGTATCGGGATTCAGAAAAAAAAGGACATCTCCGCGCGCATGTTCTGCCCCGATATTGTTCGCACGTCCAAATCCGAGGTTCTGCCTGTTTTCGATGAGCGTGACCCAGGGAAATTTTTCCCTGATCGCTGCGGCACTGCCGTCCGATGAGCCGTTGTCGGACACGATGACCTCGTACGGAATTTCTGTTATCCGGTCACGGACGGACTGTATACACTGTACACAGTCGTCTTTCGTGTTAAAATTTACGATAATAATGGAGAGCTGCGGATCTGTCATGGACCCCTTTTCCGATTCACGCGTTTCCGAGACGTATACCCTACTCTCCTCCTGTTGTAAAGGATACAGAAGCAGGCTCTGCTGCACTTGACCGTATCTCTGCAGTGGGGTAATTGGTAGCTATGTTATGTGAACGGAATAATCATTGTGCCTGAAATAAGCGTGATCATACCTACTTACAACCGCTTAGAAATGCTTGCGCGCGCAGTCCGGAGCGTACGTTCGCAGTCCTTCAGGGATGCCGAGATCATCGTCGTCGATGACGCTTCAACGGACGACACCGAACAGCTGCTGCGCACACAGTTCCGGGATGACGTGGAAAAAGGCATTCTGCGGTACCTTCGCGCCGCACAGAATCAGGGGCGATCCGCGTGCCGGAACAACGGCATCGGCCAGGCAACGGCCGGGCTTATCGCCTTTCTGGACGACGATGACGAGTGGCTGCCCGATCACCTCGCCAACCTGTACGGCTTTATGCACAGCCACAACGATATTGGCATCGCCTTTTCAAACTGGGATACCGTCAATGAGCAAACCCATGAATCCATGTCAGGCACCACCAACATCCGGACAGGTGCCGGAAATGTTTATGTACGCCACATGATCCGCGCACTGATCGGCTATCCATCGACCTGTGTGGTACGTACGTCCCTGGTCAGGAGCCTGGGCGGGTTCAATGTAAACCTGCCGCTGCGTGAGGACTGGGAGCTCTTCTCGAAATGCGCACTGATCGGCGGGGCTGGTTTTGTCGACGACCGGACCGTACACATCTACGTGCATCCCGGGAGCTACTCGAAGAACAAGGTCCAGTGGGTCACTGCCACGGAGGCGGCATGGAACAGCATTCTGTTGTTCGCACGGGACAACGGGGTTGTGCCCGGCAACCGTATCGTTGCCGAGCGCGCACTGAGGCTTTCGAGGGCATTCATAACCATCGGAGACTTTGATAAGGCCGGAATGTATCTGAAGCATGCAGTCGGACATAACCCTTGTTCTGCACTTTCTTCTATAGCACTCGAAAATATGTTTAAATTGATTGTGGGGAAGAGATTGTATACATGGTATAAATCATGAAGATAGCGCACTTCTCCAACGAGGTCCTCCCGGTCAGCTATTACGGCGGCGTCGAACGTGTCGTCATGTGGCTGCTTGAGGGGTTGCAGCGGTTGGGACACAAAAACTATCTCCTCGCACCCCGCGGAACACAGTGTCCGTATGCCGAAGTCTTCCCTGTGGACAAGGTCAGGAAGATCGAGGTGGAATCTCCGTCATTGGAGGGAAAGATCCCGGTTGACACCGATGTTCTTCATTACCACTACGGCTATTCCTACCTCGATTACCGGCTCCCCACCCTGAAAACGATCCACGGTTATGCGTGGCTCGACAAGCAGCTCGACGGTCAATTCAATTTTCTCAGTGACGCGCACAGAAAAGCATACAAGAGACCGGACCTGCCGTTTGTGCACAACGGCCTCAAACCCGAGGAGTACCTCTTCAGCGAAACCAAGGAAGACTTTCTCCTGTTTCTTTCGCGGGCGGACTGGAAAGTCAAGGGCCTGCCCGTGGCAATCGAGGTCGCCCGGCGGGCTGGTATGAAACTCATCATTGCGGGGAATGCACACAGGAAATTTGTCGAAGGCTACGCGGGGTTCGGCTACCTGAAACGGCACTTCGGAAAAAACTGTCTCTACGTCGGCGAGGTCGGCGGGCAGATAAAGGCAGCCTACCTCGCCAAGGCAAAGGCCCTGATCTTCCCCACGCAGTGGGAGGAGCCATTCGGCCTGGTGGCGATCGAAGCGATGGTGAGCGGCACCCCGGTCATCACGACCGGTCACGGTGCAATGCCGGAGATCGTCATCGACAAGAAAACGGGGTTTCTGTGCAGTACTGTCGATGAGATGGTTGCCGGGGTACGGGAGCTGAACACGATCAGTCCGCATGCCTGCAGGGACCACGTGCTCGGCCGCTTCCACTACATGCGCATGGCAGAGGATTACGCCGGGCTTTATGCGCAGCAGATCCGTGAATATACTAAGCACTGAACCAAAAACCATGAAGAGACGAAAAACAAAGGTCATAACTATAGGCGGCGGCAACCCGATCGTCATCCAGAGCATGACGAACACCCGTACCACGGATGTCGTTGCGACGATCAAACAGATCAGCCAGCTTGCGGATGCGGGTGCACGGATCGTGCGCTGTGCGGTGCCTGATCACGAATCCGCCCGTGCCCTGAAAACCATCAGGCAGGCGGTCCACGTTCCGCTGATTGCAGACATCCATTTTGACTACCGTCTTGCCCTTGAATCCATCAAGAGCGGCGTCGACGGCCTGAGGATAAATCCGGGGAATATCGGAAGCAAAGAGCGGATCGATGCGGTTGTCCGCGCTGCACAAGACGTGGGCATTCCCATCCGGGTCGGTGTCAATGCCGGGTCTCTTCCGCAGGACGTTTTGGAAAGGCATAATTTTCATCCGACTGCAGAGGCTGTTGTTGAGACGGCCATGAGAAACATCCGGGAACTCGAGGCCTGTGACTTCCGGGACATCAAGGTATCCGTTAAATCCAGCAATGTCACGGTCATGATAGAGGCCTACCGGCAGCTGTCGAAGCTCGTTGATTATCCGCTGCACCTCGGCGTGACCGAGGCAGGCACCCTGCTCTCCGGCAGCATAAAGTCCGCGGTCGGCATGGGCATCCTGCTTTCCGAGGGGATCGGGGATACCCTGCGGGTGTCCCTTACGGACGACCCTGTTCTCGAGGTCAAAGCCGGTTACGAAATCCTCAGGGCTCTCGGACTTTCGAACTACGGCATCGAGATCATCTCGTGTCCGACGTGTGCACGGGCTGAATACGATGTTATCGGGCTTGTTAATTCCCTCGAACGAAAATTGATCAACATCAGGGAGCCTCTGACGATCGCGGTCATGGGCTGCGTTGTCAACGGCCCGGGCGAGGCCAAGGAGGCTGACGTGGGGATTGCCTGCGGCAAGGGCGGCGGTATCTTATTCAAACACGGAAAGGCCGCGGGCAAGGTCAAAGAAACGGAGTACGAGAAGGTCCTCATGACCGAGGTGCATAACCTGCTCAAACAAAAGGCAACGTAGCAACGCCTGTTTATTCGTTCCCTCGTGTTCCCGGAACCCTGAAGTGTTCCTCTCTCCTGCCGGCAGATGACTTTTTCGTCTCCGGTAAAGGTAAACTAAGTACACTATATTAGTTGACTTGTTACACCACCGTGATTATACTGTGAGCAACTGTATATGAGCGAGGCCCTTAAAAAAAGGATCATTGAAAAGGCAGCGGAACTGTTCCCGCGCCGGGGTTTGTCGAAAGTAACCGTCGACGAACTGTGCGAAGAGACCGGCATCAGCAAGAAGACCCTGTACCGGTATTTCAAGAGCAAGGATGAAATTGCAGATGCCGTGCACCTGAGGAATATGGCCTACGTAAAAAACGGGATCGAGGAGATCATTCATGGGCACGACGCCTACATGGACCGCCTGTATAAGCTCTGTGAATTCATCGCCCAGTTTCTGTCGAGGATGAATAAGACTGCCCAGCAGGACCTTTTACGGCATCGGCCGGACCTCTGGAAGAGACTGGAATCTTTTCGCAAGAAGGAATTATTCCCGCTGTTCAGGAACATACTCGATGAAGGAATACAACTTGGTGTCGTGAGGAACGATATCCAAAAAGACCTTGTCTTGCTCATGCTCGCAACCGCTGTCGAGGGAATCTTGACGCCGGAGACGCTGACCGTTCAGTCATTCTCGACTGCGGAAGCATTCCGCGGCATTATCAACATCTTTTTTTACGGCGTTCTGACGAATAAGGCAGGATCCCAGTTCAATGAAATGACCGCAAACATGAAGACGGAAGAAAACCTCAGTAAGGGAGACTATCATGACAATTAAAAGAGTACGGCCGATCTCCTCTGTCGTGGCCGGCATGTTCGTTCTGCTTGCTGTTTCGTGCTCAAACAAGAACGCACACCGGGTGACCGGCAGCGGGACCATCGAGGTGACAGAGTACGATGTTGCATCGAAAATCCCCGGGAGGATCGGGTGGCTTGGCGTCGACGAAGGCGACACGGTAACGCAGGGCGAAGTCCTGGTCAAACTGACGACCCGGGAATTGACCGCAGAGTTGACCAGGGCACAGGCAGGGCTTGCAGCATCAAGGGCGCAGATCGCATCCGCCCAGGCACAGCTGAACTATTTGAGAACAGACCTGAAACGGATCGAATCGCTGTACAGGCGTGGCGGTGCCTCGCAGCAGCAGCTCGATCTGATTCGATCGCAGACAGATGCAACCAGGGCGCAGCTCAATGCAGCAATTGCAATGAAGCAGGAGGCTGAAAGCGCCCTCAGGCTCGCGCAGATTCAGTACGACGAAAGCAGCATAGCCTCCCCGATCACCGGGGTTGTTCTGACGAAGAATTACGAGCGGGGCGATGTTGTTATGCCGGGATCGACCGTCTTCACGCTCGGGAACCTCAACAGGCCGTGGATAAAGATATACGTCAGCGACGTCGACCTCGGGCTGGTGCGGCTCGGTCAGCATGTACGTATCACGGTGGACAGCTTTCCGGGCAAGGCCTTCGGCGGTACCGTGGAACGGATAGCCGACAAGGCTGAGTTTACGCCGCACGATGTCCAGACCAGGGAAGACAGGACTTCTCTTGTTTTTGCAGTCAAGGTTTATATCGATAACAAGGACATGATCCTCAAGCCGGGCATGCCCGCCGATGCGCTCTTTGAGCCGGTGAAGAACGGAAACTGAACCGGAGATACGCAATGTTTGCCGTTGAACTATCGGGACTGAAAAAATCCTTCGGTACAACAGAGGCGGTACGCGGAGTTGACCTGCAGATCAACAAGGGAGACCTGTTCGGCCTCATCGGGCCGGATGGTGCCGGGAAAACGACCCTCATGCGCCTCCTTACCGGCGTT
>JAJYLM010000070.1 GCA_021787655.1 bacterium | reverse complement strand
CGATAGCCCAGCATATCGTTGAGAAGGAAAATTATTCGTTATAAACGCACCCACAACGGGAATCTGATTGTTGTTCGTGCGTTTTGCAAGATGATTTTTATCAGGGGGTTCACGATGCTGAACCCCCTTTTTAATGCAGGGGGTGGCGTGCATGTGCCCGGTTCAGGATATCAAAAAGCTGCTGACACCGATTGGCAGTGATTCAGTCTCAGGATCTACCTCGATAGCGTTGCAGGCAATTGACCGTGTGCGCAGGTATATCAGGCGCACGGATGTTCACGTCAATGCACGCTTATGCAGGACAATTGCAGGACTGTTGATAGCTGCACAGCCTTCCATGGGAATTATTCTCAATCTTGCGGACGGACTCGGGAACCTGTCATACCCTGCAGACCGGAAAGCTGCTGTACAATATCTTGACCGGTTTGAAGCAGCCATCGGTGTCAATATGCAGGGAATTGCACACAGCGTCGGCCGCCTTCTCCGGAATGCCCGTCTTGTCATGACCTATTCCCTGAGTTCCAGCGTGCTTGCAGGCTTGCACGAGGCTTACGGACAAGGTTCCAGGTTCACGGTGCTCGTTCCCGAATCAAGGCCTATGAATGAAGGCTCAAGGATGATGCAGGCGCTTGCCCGGTCCGGTATTCCGGTCATCTATGGAACCGATGCAGCCGCTCTGAGTACGCTTGCATCGGGAGATGTCGATGCGGTACTCATCGGTGCTGATGCACGGCTGGCAGACGGACTTGTCTGCAAGACGGGTACACGGGCAATTGCTGAACTGTGCAGGAAAACGAAGACACGGCTGTACGGCTTATGCGGAACCGAGAAGATCGTTCCCCGGGCACTCATCAGAAAGTTTGTAATTTTGAATAAACCTGCACGGGAACTGACCACGCTGCAGAATAAATCGGTCACAGTATGGAACAGGTATTTCGAGGTCGTATCCGTGCATTTATTTACCATGATAATCACCGGTTCGGATTGATCGGACATCCTGCGTTCGTCAGAAAGTTCTCAGGGGCGATCCGTGGCAGGGCCTGTTGTTTAAAACCGGATTGACATTTTAATCGATGTGCTGTACAGAGATATCTATGGAGTTTGTTGACCGAAAGGACAAGAGCGTTGCAGAGCGGATTTCTTGCAAAGGTTAGCAGTCCTGAGGTTCACAATGTCGTTTTCCGGGAAAGGCTCTTTCAACTTCTGGATCAGGCACGGAAAAAAAGAATTATCTGGGTCACCGGGTTACCCGGATCGGGAAAGACAACGCTGGTGGCAAGTTATGCGGCATACCGCCACATCGTTCACGGATGGTACCAGCTCGACAGCGGAGATACGGATCTTGCAACCTTTTTCTATTATCTGAGATATCTTCCCGGTTCCATGGTCCCCGCGGTTTCCGGTATTCATTCCGGCCGGATAAAACAACGGATTCCGCCGCTTCTTCCCGGCGGCAAGCGTACGAGAGCACGCGCGAGGACATCGATGCTCCCGCTGCTCACCCCCGAATATTTTGCGGATATAGAAACATTCACGCACCGGTATTTCGAAGAGCTTTACAGTATGCTGCCCCGGGATTTTATGCTCGTCTTCGACAACTACCATGCAATTGACGAAAACGCTTTGTTTCATACGATCATGCTTGAGGCTCTGGGCAGGGTTCCGGATCACGGCAATGTCCTCGTGATAAGCCGTACGGAGCCTCTTCCCGTCTTTTCACGACTGAGGGCCAACAGCGTTATGGAAATTATCGGGAACGACCTGATGAGGTTTACGCCGGGAGAAACGGATGCGTTGATCAAGTTGCACGCAGGACAAAAACATACCCCTGCAACAGCGTCGAGAATCCAGAGCATCACCGATGGGTGGGCCGCTGGTATTATCCTGATGCTTGAACAGCACCGGGAAAACACGGAAGCGATGACCAATGACACATTCAAGGACTACCAATCGATATTTCGGTATTTTTCCGATGTGATCTTCGATTCCCTGGAACCCGATATCCGTGATTTCCTCATGCGGACAGCACTGTTTCCTTCCATGACTGTCGAAATGGCCACCAGCATTACCGGAAATACAGATACTCAAAGGATACTGAATGCCCTTGTCAAGTACCGGTATTTTACCATCAGCCGTCCTGATCATACGTATACATACCACGATCTGTTCAGGGCATTTCTCATGGAACGTGCAAAGCTCCACATCGATAAGCAGGAACTGCGCACGCTCTATCATGGCGCTGCCCGCCTTTTGGAGGACAGCGGGAAGGTCGAGGACGCCGTTGCGCTGCTTGCGCAATCAGACGGCATTGACGAAATCATGAGGATTATCAAACAACAGGGACATCTCCTGATAGCCCAGGGCAGAAACATGCTCCTGGAATCATGGATACGGTCCCTCCCGGAGGATCGGTTGGAGCAGGAACCGTGGCTGTCATACTGGCTCGGTGAAGCGTCTGCACTGTTCAATCCTCCGGCTGGCAGGATGAATTTCGAAAAAGCATTCGCCGGATTCCTCAAAAACGCTCAGGGCGTGAAAAGATCGCACCAGGAGCCCGAAACACCCGCCGGTGGAATTTACCTGGCGTGGTGCGGCATTGTTGAAACCTTTTTTTATGAATTCGGTAACTACAAGCAGACAGAACCATGGATTGCCTCGATGGAACGAATCATGACAGAGCACCGTGCGTTCCCTTCCCTTGAAATTGAGGCCAGGGTCTTGAGTCTGATGGTACAGGTCCTGACATTCCAGAAACCGGATCACCCCCGGCTTCCGGCATGGGCGCAGCGGGCACTGTCACTCCTGGAGTATATCCGGGATCCGGACATGCAGGTCTACTACCTTTTGTTTATCACCAACTATTTCTCATGGACGGGAAACATCGTACAATTTGATCTGCTCATCAATTTTATGAAATCGAAAACATCCCCTGATTCTCTGTCAATTAGAACAAGGCTCATGTATAAGCTGTTCATTGCCGTGCACGCCAGGCATCTGTCGTTAAAACAAGAATGCCTTGCTGCACTCCATGAAGCGCTCGCGCTGGCCCAGGAATACGGTGTACATTTTTTTGACGCACTTATTCTTGCCCAGGGAATTTACCTCCTCATGGGGACCGGTGATACGGACATGATAGAAGAGCTTCTGCAAAGGATGGGACAGTCAATCAACCAATCCAGTCTGCTCGATGTCATTCAGTACAATTCGATGGAGGGATGGCTCGAGAACCTCAAGGGCCGGCCGGAGCCGGCCATCAGGAAGATCGAGCAGACTCTGCACATGGTGTTGGACATGGGTTCTCCGTTTCCCGAGGCCATTCATCGGATTGCATTGGCCGAGTTGTACTCGATACAAGGTGATCACACCCGGGCACAACAAGAACTGGAACGGGCATTATCGATCGGCAAGAGAATCAAGAGCTTCATGATTCAATATATGGGGAACCTCCTCAGGTCCTCCTGGCTCTTCGGCAGCGGACCACTGCGGAATGAAGAGGAGGGTGTCCGGCTTTTACGCACAACAATGGGTATTGGCAGAAAGTACGGTATCATCAATACGTTCCTTGAAACCCGGGAGATCAGATCACGCATGTGCATGAAGTCTCTGGAACTCGGCATCGAGGTGGCGTATGTACAAACCCTCATACGACGGCTTGAGCTGATACCCGAAGAGTCACCGCTCCACTATGAGAACTGGCCGTGGGTTTTCAGGTTCTGCACGCTTGGCAATTTCAGGATCTACCATGAAAAGCACCGCGTTGAATTATCCAGAAAGGCACAGCACAAACCGATTGAGCTCCTTCAGTATCTGATCGTGAATCATGAACGCCCGACCGATCCTGAAGCTCTCTGTTCTGCATTGTGGCCTGATGCCGGCAGAAGTCATGCACTCCGTATCCTGAATATTACCATCCACAGACTGAGGAAATTGCTCGGGTCCAATGAAGCAGTACTCTCGCAGGGAGGCAGACTGCTCCTCAATCCGCAGCAGTGCTGGGTGGATGTCGTTGCGTTCCAGTATCTCCTCGGAAGGCTCGAGACACTGATAATGGGTCATCATGGGTCCGGGGCTGGAACCGGCAAGCCGGAAGCGATAGAAAACCTCGTCCGGAGAATCTTCAGTAAATACAAGGGTGAATTTTTTACCCAGGAAGCCATACCTTCCTGGGCGATCGGATTCCGCGAGAGAACGCATACTAAGTTTATACATTTCATCAACCTGATTGCAGACTACTTCACGCAGTCCGGATTTCCGGACAAGGCAATCCAGGCTTACAAAAATGGACTGGATATCGACAATTTCGAAGAAAGTTTCTATCAGAATCTGATGATCCTGTACATATCGCAGGGGCGTTCTGCAGAAGCTGCCGCTCTGTATAAACGCTGTGAATCTCAACTGATGCAGACCATGAACAGGGAGCCATCCGAAAAAACGCGGGGAATATACCGCAGCCTCGTCCGTCCACAGAAGCAGGCATAAACGTTTGTTCCGGCTTTTGCAGCGGCTTCCCGGAACTTCGTTCAATACGGGATGAAAGGTCAGAACCCGCACGAATGGTTTACAAATGCAGAAAAAAAGCGTATATTGTTAAAGTGTACATGATATGATGAAAAAACAGATCTTCATCACAGTTCTCTTGATTATTTTGATACTGCCGGCAGCAGCAGAGGCGGACTCTGTCACGGTATCTTCCAACAACCTCGATTTTTCACAACCTCTGTCAGTTCTTGCAGATCCGGCGACCAGCCTTCAGATCGGATATGATTTTAACATCTATCATGATTTTATCGCTTTGGATCTGAGGGCACGTACAGCGCAGCAGGCCGGTACCGGTACCGTTACGATGAACAGGGGCGAAGGTATTGCAGCAGACAAGGTCACTATTCTTCCTTCATTGGATGCCGGTTTCAGGATCAAACTGCTGCAGGGCTTTCCATTCAAGCCGTACCTCTTTTCGCTGCTCGATTATATGATTATCAATTCGACAACAGATTTTGTTAATAACCTTTCAACCAGCAATAGCGCTGTTTTCGGTCTCAAGACCGGGGTAGGAACCGATATTCTGCTCAGTTCGCAATCCCCGAGGTGGTTGTTTAATCTGGATTCGGGATATCAGTACGTGCCGGATGTACGATCCGGAATAAGCAGCCTTACTATGAACAGCTTCTTCCTCAGCATGGGATTTGGGCTCGGCTTTTGAACGCGTATTATCCGCTTGCATTACAGATACGGGGAAAGCGTTGTCTCGTCGTCGGCGGCGGCCGGGTCGCATACAGAAAGACCATCAACCTTCTCCAGTCCGGAGCCGTGGTGAAAGTCGTTGCCCCGGCGGTCATACGGCCTCTCGTAATTCTGGGTGACAGGAAGAAGATCCGGATTGCGAAAAGGCCGTTCAAACCTGCAGATCTGCGCGGTGTATATCTTGTTTTTGCGGCGACCGACGACAGCTCGCTCAACCGCATGATTTACCGGGAAACCAGATCGAACCAGATACTCGTCAATGTTGTTGACGACCCTGAGTATTGTGATTTTATAATGCCTGCCGTACTGAAGAAAGGCAAGGTGACCATAACAGTTTCGACGGACGGCTGTGCTCCGTATGCCGCGGTTCACATAAAAAAAAGAATTGATAAATTATTAAATCCGGAATATATGCAATACATTCAGACTATAATACGGGTAAGAAGCAGGCTGATAAAAATGAAGAAAAGCGGAACAGATATTAACATTGAACACGTTCTTGACAAACTTTCTGCGAAAAGGCTGCTACACTATATAAAGGAGAAGGATCCGGATTCACTGCGACGGTATATCGATTACGTTGTTTCTTCAGACGTATGAGATAGGGCAGTCGGTTCAGAGGATAGGCAGTCCAACAGTGAATATGCAGAACACTCCCTCCAGGTTCCGGGTTGCACGAACGCCATGATACTATTGACGATTTTTCTGTATATCCTTGCCATGGGTATGAGCATCGGGTATGCGTTTTACCGGGATCAGCGACTTGAGATCGCGGCACGCATCAGCATGATTCTTGCCGTTTTGCTGCAAACAGGAATTCTGCTGCTGTTCTACAGAAAAACCGAAATGTTTCCCGTCTTCTCCGTCAAGTATGCCATTTTTATGTTCGCATGGGCGCTGGCAGTGGGGGCTGTTCTCGTGTCCATCCTGTTTCGGGGAACATCCCCGATCATCGGATTTTCCACCCCGCTGATTCTTGTGCTGATTCTTGTGTTTATGGTCGTCAAGGGTGGATCCAGGGAATTGAGCCCGGTATTCAATACGGATATCTTCCCGTTCCATGTCGTATTCTCCATAACCTCGTACGGGCTTTTCGCATTATCTTTTATTTCGTCGATCATGTACATCTGCCAGGAAACATGGCTGAAACACAAGCGGATTATTTGGATTACGAAATGGCTTCCGTCCCTGTTTATCCTCGATGATCTGGCGTATAAGACATTGACCCTGGGATTACCGTTTCTTACCCTCGGCATAATTACCGGAGCCCTGTGGGCCGACAGTATTTATGGAACCTACTGGAACTGGGATCCCAAGGAGACATGGTCCCTCATTATTTGGTTTGCATATGTCTTTATTTTGCACGGACGCATCAGCCTTGGCTGGAGGGGCAAGAAATTCGCATGGGTGTCTGCCGCCTGTTTTCTGTTGATCTTGTTCGGATTTATCGGTGTTAACTTTTTATTCAAAGGATACCATAATTTTTAGTTATGAAACTTCTTGTCGTCGGCTTAAATCATAGAACTGCGCCCGTCGAGTTGAGAGAAAAACTCAGTTTTACGGACGAACAGGTACCTTCGATTCTCAGGGAGATACTTGCGGTCCGCGAGATAACCGAAGCGATTGTCCTGTCGACCTGCAACCGGATAGAATTCTATGCTGTTTCCGAAGACCGGGACAAGGCCGTTGACGCGATGGCTGCGATTCTGTGCACATTCGGCACGATCGACGGGTCATCCCTCTCTCCCCACCTGTATGTCTATGAAGACCGGGATGCAGTAGACCATGTTTTCAGGGTTGCCAGCAGTCTTGACTCCATGGTGATAGGAGAGGCACAGATACTCGGACAGACAAAGGACGCATATAAGACAGCATCATACCATTCTGCCACGGGCCCGATCCTCAACAGGCTCATGCACCGGGCGTTTGGCGTGGCAAAGAAGGTGAGAACATTTACGACGATAGGCCTCTATACGGTTTCCGTCAGTTCCGTTGCCGTTGAGCTTGCAAAAAAGATATTCGGCAGGTTGAACGGGAAGAACGTCCTGCTGATGGGTGCCGGCGAGATGGCCGAGGATGCGTCGAAATACCTCAAGGACGCAGGTACGACGAAGCTCATCGTTTTGAGCAGGACCTTTGCCCACGCTGCTGAACTTGCCGCACGGCTGAAGGGCAGTGCGGTGGAATTTGACGAACTGTACGACCAATTGATGGACGTTGATATCGTTATATGCTCGACATCCGCAGACCATTACCTCATAACGAACGACAGAATGGCGAAGATAGTAAAAGCACGACAGCACAAGCCGCTTTTCTTCATCGATATTTCGGTTCCGCGCAACATTGAGCCTTCAATAGCTTCATTTGAAGGTGTTTTCCTCTTTGACATCGACGATCTCAAGGGGGTTACAAGTCAGAATATGAAGGAACGGGAAAAGGCAGCAAGTGAAGCAGGAAAATTCATCGAAGAAGAGGTCAATAAATTCCTGAACTGGCTCGGCGAGTTGTCGCTGGTTCCAACGATTGTATCTCTGAAAGATAAATTCGAAGCTATTCGCCAGCAGGAATTAAAAGAGGCTCTTGCAAAATGCGAAAACCCCACCGATAAGGAGAAGGATATCCTGGATGCGATGTCCCGTGGTATCATCAACAAGATCCTGCATGAGCCCATTACCGAGATCAAGAATGTACATACACGGGGTGAGGTGTTGAAGGACATAACGTTGTTGAAAAAAATATTCAAGATATGAAGATACGTATTGGAACGAGAGGCAGCAAGCTCGCACTCTGGCAGGCAAACTATATCAAGTCGCTTCTTGAGGGATCAGGTCAGGCTGTTCAGGCGGATCTGGTGGTCATCAAGACTTCCGGCGACGCCATACAGGATGTCTCTTTGACGGAAATCGGAGGCAAAGGGCTTTTTGTCAAAGAGATCGAAAAGGCCCTTCTGGAGAAAGAGATCGATATTGCCGTCCACAGCATGAAGGACATGCCTGCGGAGATACCCGCAGGGCTGGCCCTGGTTGCAACGCCGCCGGCTGAACAACCGTGGGATGCACTTGTCTTTAACCGCAGGACGACCCTGTCCGAACTTCGGGATGCGGTGATTGGTACAACGAGTCTGAGAAGGATCGTGCAGATGAAGCGAATCAATCCTGCACTGCGGTTCGAGATGCTCAGGGGAAACATCGATACGAGGATACGGAAGCTCAAGGCGGATCAGTATGATGCGATTGTCATCGCCTTCGCAGGCATGAACAGGCTCGGCATCAAGCCGGAATTTACTGAGACATTGAAGATTATTCCGGCAGCCGGGCAGGGCATCATTGCCATAGAAGCACACGCCGATGCAGGCAGTCTGGGACCTTCTATCCAGGTGCTGAACCATGCCCCTACATTTGTCAGGGCTGCTGCAGAACGGGGTTTTGTGACCCGCCTGGGAGCGAATTGTCAGATACCAGCAGGGGCACATGCCGATATCGTGGACAAAACCGTGCACATCCGGGGCTTCATTGCGGCCCCCCAGGGGACGGAGTTCTACGAGAGCAGCGTGTCCGGACCCGTGGAGCAGGCGTATGCAACGGGTGTCCGGCTTGCGGAAGAACTGCTGAAATCCGGTGCGTCGGGCTTGACCGGGATACCGGTATGAAGCGGGGCAAGGTCTACATCGCCGGTGCCGGTCCCGGTGACCCGGAACTACTCACCCTGAAGGTCATTCATCATATACAGAGTGCCGATGTCATCGTCTATGACCATCTCATCAACAAAGAGGTGCTCCACTATGCTGCTCCTTCGGCAGAACTCATCTATGCAGGGAAGATGTCGGGAGAGCATATAAAGTCCCAGGACGAGATCAACAGAATTCTGATCGACAAAGCATCTGCAGGCAATGACGTCCTGCGTCTGAAGGGCGGCGATCCTTTTCTGTTCGGACGGGGAGGGGAAGAGGCGGTGGCGTGTGCGGAGCAGGGGATCGATTTCGAAATTATCCCCGGGGTTTCATCGGTCAACGCGGTTCCTCTGTACGCAGGCATCCCGCTTACCCACCGGGACCTGTCGTCGTCGGTGGTCATCATTACAGGTCATAAGCATACAGCAGAAGGCATTGACGAGCATAACTGGGACGCTATTGCCCAGCTTGATACGATCGTGGTTCTTATGGGTATTGCACAGATTAAGCAGATTGCGCAAAAACTGGTCGACCGGGGGAGATCCCCCCGGGATTCCGTTGCGGTTATCCGCTGGGGTACCCTGCCGCTGCAGACAACGGAGGTCTGCACCATCCGTGATATACTGGATGAAAATCACAAGCCGTTTGTAACCCCTGCACTGATCGTTATCGGAAAGGTCGTCCAGCTGCGCGAAAAACTGAACTGGTTCGAGCACCTTCCCCTGTTCGGGAAAAAGGTTCTCATAACGAGGATGGAGAAAGATACCTCCGGTGTCCGGCAGTCCCTGGAATGGCTGGGTGCTTTTGTCATCGAGCAGCCGACGATTCAGCTGACCGCGCCCGATGACTATACCCCGCTTGATAACGCACTCCGCGCCATTGAACAGTATGACATCATCATATTTACGAGTGCCAACGCTGTCCGGAGATTTGTGGACCGGCTCTGGTCGTCAGGAAAAGATATCAGGTCCGCAGGGCATGCGCGCATCGTGGCAATCGGACCCAAGACTGCACAGGCAGTCGAAGAGTTGAAACTCAGGGTAAGCCAGATACCGGATGAATTCAGGGCCGAAGGACTCGTCGCAGCGATGAGCGGATCGGTGGCAGGTAAAAAGATCCTTATCCCGCGGGCGCAAACCGCCCGGATGGTTCTCGTGGATGAGCTTGTTAAAATGGGAGCTGCGGTGGATGTTGTGCCTGTCTATAAGACGATACGGGCTGAAAT
>JAJYLM010000001.1 GCA_021787655.1 bacterium | reverse complement strand
AGGAGTCCGGCATCGCAGTCTTGTTCTTCGATCGTTTCATGGGGCAACTATACGTACATCGTCATACAGTGTCAACTCGTTGGCCTGAAAAGATCCGAAGATTATCCTACCTCTTCAATTGTCCGGAGATCGAGATACACGAGAAACCCCCTGGTGTGCCGGGAGGGATACATCCCGGTTATGATATTCATATATTCGCGGACCTGCTGTTTGTGGCTTTCCCTGTCACCATGTCCGCCGGTTTTGTAGTCGATGACGATCGCCTCGTCCGGAGATACAACCAGCCTGTCAATCCTCTTCGTCTCGCCTTTTTCGTTCACCACATCTTTTTCCGTGAACACCACGGTTGAAGGTCCCGGATGGAACCATGACTGAACATCCTGCAGCGAGAGTGTCGCCACCGCAGCATCAAGAGCACCTGCCTGGTTCCTGGTGCGCTCGTCTGTCACGGCTGAGAAAAACTCCGCGATCTTTTCACCGGGATTGCCAACCTGAATCTGTGCAAGCAGTGCATGGAAAATGTCTCCCCGCTTTTCCTCGTTGTAATGCTCGAGGCTGTCCCTGTCCGGTTGTTTTATGAAAATATGGTTCTGCCAGCGGGTCGAAACCGGGGGCTTGTCCGGGAACACCTCTTCTGCCTGCTGCCGCGGCCTGGCTGCCGGGCGTGTTCCCTCCTCATACTTCCCCGCAGGTCCCAGCTTTTCCCCGAACAACGTGTACAGCGGGTCCTTCCTGTCACGGATGAAGATAGAGAGATCCTGGCGTGCCCGGGTTACTGCAACATAGAAAACGTTGAGTTCATCGAGGATAGAGAGGGCGCGTTCTTTGATGAAGGCTTCAACAGAAGGGTCTGCAGGATTTATACTGGCGAGGATGTCCCTGTGCGCCGGGCTTGTAGAAGTCAGGGTCAGGCTGTCCCCGGTCTCGAGGACCAGCATGTCCGGGGTGCTGTTCTTCGGCGGGGTCAGCGACGCCGATGGAAGAATAACAACAGGGTATTCAAGCCCTTTCGACTTATGGATGGTGAGGACGTTCACCGCGTCCCCGGAAGAGAGGCGTATGAAGAAGGCGGCATCTTCCTCCGGGCGTTGTGTCCAGTATTCAAGAAAACTGTCCAGGTTGGTTTCACCCTGCGCTTCACGCTGTTTCAGCATGCCGAGCAGGTGCATGAAAAACCCAACAGCGCCTGCAAAGTTTTCACGGACCCTCAGCTTCCTGGCGAACTCATGAACGATATCGTACGCCGGCAGATACCCGACGCCGTTGAGCAGCGGCCGTATCAGATCATCCCAGAGCCCGGGCTGCCATTGTCTGAACGCAACAGAGAGGTTACGGTTTCCCTGCTGCCGGAGCAGCCAGTCGTTCACCGCGTCAGGCTGTATGCCGGTGCATGCAAGAAACAGCTCTCCGGAGACAAATCCTGCGAATGAAAGGGCATCCTGGGGATTATTGATGAACATGAGAAACGATATGGTTTCGCGGATCAGGGAGTGTTCCCGTATGTCGAACCCCTGCGCCGACTGCACAGGGATGCTGTTCTGTTTTAATGTGCCCGAAAGTGCCTTTGCCTCCTTATTTGTCCGGACGAGCAGGGCGATGTCCGAATAGGCTGAACCGCTGTCATGCAGGTCCTTAATAATCCCGGCAATCCGCCGGATTTCTGCATCTCCGTCGTCCGGGGATCCCTGATCCCCTGTCCGGTCAGCTTGTTCATCAACGGCAGGTGCTGAATCGTCCACGGCAGGGACATATTCGATCAGCAGATGCCCGCTCGCCCGGGGGGACATCAGCGGTTGCTCAGTCTGCAGGGAACCGGTGTACACGGCGTCTATGAGATGTCCGAGGTATGCTTCTATATTCGCGCTGACGGCACCGTTGTGCCCTGTTCCGAGGCCTTTCAGGACTTCAGGCCTGAATGTCTCGTTAAAAAAACTGACGAGAACCGGATCTGATCGGTAGTTCGAACTCAGGTTTTTTCGATATGTTTGCCTGAGTATGGCTTGTATTTCAAGGTCGTCAGGGACCTCGTCAAACAGGCTTGCATCGCTGCCCTTGAACCTGTAGAGGGACTGTTTTTTGTCGCCGACGTAGAACAGGGAACCGCCGTTGGCAAGAGCCTCGATGACGAGTGCCCTGATATTGTTCCACTGTGCCCTGTCCGTATCCTGGAATTCATCGATAAAGTAATGGACGATGTTCTCGCCGAGATTGAAGTACAATTCGGGCACCGAACAGGCATCGATCAGCCCGCGGACGTACTTGTTGATGTCATCCACCAGGATCTCCCCCCTGATCAGGGACTGGTCTTCGAGGGTCTTCATGATCGCAGACAGGATATCGCGGTAGGAGCTGTACCTGCTGCCGTCGGAGGCAACCAGGAGATCGGCAAGTTGTTCCCGGATCGTGTTCCACAGGCCCTGCAGCGCCCCTTCACGGTTTAAGCTCTGTTTTGTCAGCAAGTATCCTGCATCGGGTTTTGTCCAGAGCGTGTTGGTAAAATCGTTGTTGCTGATCTTGCCGAGGAGAATATCCTTATCCGGCATTTTTTGCCGGTTGCGCATAATACCATGCCGCTCGATCAATGCATAGAGGTCGATAACAGATGCCTGCAGGTGTTCTTTTTTCACGTTGAGCACGCCGGGTTCAGTCCCCGCGCTCCCGAGAGGTTTGCCCATCTTGTTTTCCCGTGATCTGAGGCTGTTGACGGTTTTTATGATATCCGTACGGGGATAGAAGCTCGTTTTATCTTCGACCAGGAGGTAGGTGTCGAGGAACCTCAGCAGCAGTTCTCTGATGCCCTGGTCTGTCTGAATCTTTGCGAGCAGGTCGTCGACGGCGAATTCTATAAAGGGTACAGGATCCATGACGATCTCAAAGTCAGGCTGAAGTCGTGTCTCGCGCAGGGACGCCACCATGATACTTCTGAGAAAGCTGTCGATTGTGCGTACCTGGAAATCCGTGTACCGGCGTATCATCTGGTCAACGAGTCCGTACGCCGCCGTTTGCAGCGCGTCTGGATCCATGCTGATAACGCTGCAGGCGTCGGTCAGTGCTGCCCGGTCGCCGAGGGCGAGGCGTTTAATCTGCCTGAGGATGCGTTCTTTCATCTCGTTGGCAGCTTTATTGGTAAAGGTTATTGCAAGCAGGCTGTCGAGCGTCGTTCTTGCGTGGTCGTTCCGGATACGATCGGACAGCAGAAACTGGATGAAGCGGAGGGCCAGGTTGTGGGTCTTGCCGGATCCTGCCGACGCATCCAGAACAAAAAGGTGGGGGAACGTCAAATCAGCATCGAGCTGTAAGACAGATTTTTCTTCCATGGTTCCCGGACCTCAGAGGCCGGAGAAGCTCTGCGGGGTCATGCCAAGCTCGTCAAACAGCGACGTATCGGTGCAGGTGTTGCCGTTGACGAGCATATCGATCTGTTCAACGGTTACCGGGAACGCTTTAAACTGCTGGAAGAGCGCCGCCAGAGTCCTGATAAAGACGACAGGAATATGGATCTTAATCTTTTTCTTCAGGTTATACATGTGCGTGACCCGGTCAACGATGCTGTTGTACGAGATGCTCTGTTTACCGCAAACGCTGTATGTTTTCTTAAACGTTGACCGCATATCTATGATTGCAGAGACGGCCGTCGCGAGATCGACAGTATGGACCGGCTGCATGAGGTAGGAACCGCTTCCGATGACTGGAACGACCAGCGGTATTGACCCGATGATGTCCCTGACGGCTGTTACGAAATTGACCGTGCCGTCTGTTTCTCCACCGAAGACCACAGAAGGCCTGAGAATTGTATAGTCGAGGTCCTGAACCTTGATAAACTCTTCTGCCCTGTATTTTGTCCTCCGATAGCCGTCCGGGGTATCCGGACGTACGCCGTTTGCACTGATGTGGATCCATCTCTTGATCCCGGCGCGCAGGGCTTTCTCGGCGAGACTCCGGACGCCGGTTACATGAGCCGTTTCGAAGGAAATGCCCTGTGAGGGAAATTCACGGAGCAGTCCGATACAATAGACGACAGCAGAACACCCTTCGAGTGCCGCAGCAACCAGAGCAGGATCCGTCAGGTCACCCTGGATCGTTTTTGCGGACGTGCTGCGGAGTTTTTGCCCGGACCCTTTGCGGACGAGCGTCCGGACGCTGTAACCGTCCTTGAGAAGCTGTTCGATGATCTGGTTCCCGATGTACCCTGTTCCGCCTGCGACGAAGACGTTCATACCTGCCGGCTCTTGATCCTGCCATCAATGAGGGAACAGAGAATGTGCCCGATGGTGATATGGGCCTCCTGGATACGCGGCGTGTCCGGGTGATCGATGATGATTGCGAGGTCAACCAGGGAGCGTGCCTTGCCGCCATCCTTGCCGAGCAGGCCGATGGTAAACATGCCGTTATCCCGTGCCGCTCCGAATGCGTTCAGGATATTGGGCGAGTTTCCCGATGTGGAGATGCCCAAAGCAATGTCGCCTGCTTTTCCGAGCGCTGTTATCTGTTTTGAAAAGATATCGTCGAATGAATAATCATTGCCGATACTGGTGAGCACCGAGGTATCCGTCGAGAGTGCTATGGCCGGCAGTGGACGGCGTTCTATCCTGAACCTGTTGATGAATTCAGCAGCTATGTGCTGGGCGTCTGCTGCAGAGCCCCCGTTCCCGAACAAAAAAAGCGTGGAACCCCTGGTGACTGCCTGGTAAATGATATCCGCCGTTTTCTGGATCAGTGCGGTGTGCGTGTCGATGAGCCTGAGCTTCAGTTCGGCGCTTGCCTTCAGTTCCTCTTTTATGAGAGTTATTTCATCCGTCATTCTTTTCCGTTATAATCATATCCCTTGTATATTGTAAAACGTTTCCACGTTATCCCGTCCGACGTGTCGGTGAGTTTGACGACAGCCAGTTTCCGGACCCGCTGAAACAGCGAATTGGTCACCGAATTCAGCGTACCGTCGCCCCGGTCGACGATGACGATGTTTTTTCCGGCGAGGAGCGAACGGTTCTGGAAATACCAGTAGGCGTTTTTCGATGCTGCGTCCGTGGGCAGGTAGTAGACCTGCGGCTGACCGTTCAGGTAAAAGGCAAGCTCTGCGGTAACCCCGTAATCCGTTGCACCAACGATCTCCCCGGGTTTGGTATGCCGTTCTACCTCCTGCGCAAGCCGCTTCCAGCCCCTGAGCCTGGCAGTAAATTGATTTTTGGGTGGAATGTTGAACCTCGTGAACACCCACCCGGGGTAATGCTCGAAGTAGAGGACAGGAAGCATTGTCATGAACATGAGGAAAAATGCCGTCGCAGTAAACTTTTTAAACCCGCGGTTGTACGACTCTTCGAGCAGGTAAACTCCTCCGATCATCGGCGCAATAAAGCCGGCTGCCGGCCAGTTGACCTCGGCCCTGCCTCTGAACGCAAGGAAGGTAATGAACGCAAATGTCGGCAGGGATGTTGCCAGGATGACATTGAACCGCTCATCGTGCTGGATCAGTCCCCGGCGTATCGAATAGAACATGGTGTACAGCAGGAGAATGAAGACGAACGGTGTCTCGAGTCCCATGTTTCCGAAAAAGAAGTTGGCAAAAACGAACCACGGATTGAAGTGGGACGGCATCAGCGACAATGCCCGCTTGAACATGCCCATGCCGTGCATGAGGTTCCACAGAAACACCGGGCTTGCGGTGAGAACGGTTATCACCGCGCCGAGGTACGGCTCTTTACTGGACAGCCAGTGCCTGTTTTTGTTCGAAAGAAGGACGAACAGTACGACCTCGAGGCTGAAAAAGAAAAACATATGATGGCTCAGGATCCCGAGGCCGAGGACGAAACCGATGAAATACCACAGCCTCGGCCGCTGGGTTTCATTGAGATCAAACAGCAGGAACAGCAGGAAGACCATGAACATAATCTGGGGGCCATAGTATGTTTCGATGAATGCCCC
Source organism: bacterium (assembly GCA_021787655.1). Taxonomy (GTDB): domain Bacteria; phylum JAMCPX01; class JAMCPX01; order JAMCPX01; family JAMCPX01; genus JAJYLM01. Next base: position 40,632 of record JAJYLM010000001.1, on the reverse strand, counting down.
CGCTGATACGAGCGGATTGAGTTCGTACAGCAGGGTGGCGAGCAGACCCGTGGTCGGTGAAAAAAAGCGTCTGCCCGTTTCAAAGAACACGATCGCCGTGATGGCGGAAATAATATTTGCTCCCATACGAACTGCAAACGCCGTGGATCCGAACAGGTGAACCATCAGCATGTTGATCCACGAGATCATCGGTCCCATGTCGAGGTAACTCAGTTCAGGGTGCCGTGCCCAGTCCCAGTAGTACGCCTCATCGGGTGAAAGGAGCAGGTGTGTCGTCTTTATGTAATAAAGATTGAACAGGAACGAAACCGCTATAACGGCATATGCCAGTGTACGCTTTTTCAGAGTGGACATAGTGAGAATAAATGAAAATGATATTTCAGATATAAGAGGATAATAGTTGCAGCAAATCCAAGCCACGCATTGTACTCTTCGTGTTTAACCACGAGCCTGAGGTCGAAATCCTTTGATACCCTGACCGGCTTGAGGAGGGGGAAGAATGCGGGGACTTTCGATTTATAGTCGAGAAACGATTCTCCGAACAGTTCAACGAGACGTTTCTCTTCCTCCTTGATGACGGCGGCGTAGACGAGGTAGAATCCGGCAAGAAAGATGACCAGGAAGATAAGGCAGCTCCCCATGATGGCCGCCCCGAGACCTGCAAAGAAACTGCCGAGATACAGCGGATTGCGGGAGTACGAATAGGGACCCTCCACAGACAGTTCCTTGTTTTTCTTTATATGTCCCGATGCCCACAGGCGTATGAGGAGACCCATGATGCCGATCGGAATGCCGATGGTCATACCTATAACCGTGGGCTTTGCCATGACAAGAAACAAGAGCGCAAAAACAAAACCCAGCTTTATTCTGTACAGCGACAGGAATTCATTCATCTTCATAAAATCCACTTAGATCATTTTTTGCGTGCTGTCCATAGTTGGTGCAGTTCATGTGACAAATGTATTGCATAAGCAAGGAAAAGGCTCTATAGAAAGAACAGGGACTTATGTAAGATGGCACTCTTGAACCACATACTTCAATATTCCGGGTTGTACGGTTTTACTGCGGGCGATGGGCTGTTCTCACTCGGTGTGTTCCTGCTCATTGTCGTTCTGGTCAAACTTTACAACAGAAAACGCGCTTAAAACCAAAAATACCTTCAAAAATACCTTCAGAAAAGCCGATTCTGGCATGATGTTTGCATAATCATGGGCAGATATGAAAAAGGATATTGTCATTATAGATGACTGTGAACTTATCAACCTGTCATTCATGAAGCTGCTGCCCGATTCTTCGAGTCCGGTCCGGTCATACGCCAGTCTGCAGGATGCATTGAAGGATCTGCAAGGTTCAGCGAAAAGGAGACCGTGCATCTTTATCCTCGATCTGGAGGTCGTCACCCCTGAAGGCGTCAGAAAACTAATGTCAACGGCTGCCCCGGATACGTATGATGTCATCCTGATGACGTCGCTCCCGTTGAGCCATGTCGAGAAAGAGATCGGTACCATGAAGGTAGCCAAAATATTCACCAAGCCATTCAACATCAGAGAACTGACCGACCTGGTTATTACGTTGAACCGGGAGTGGTAATCTCCTGCTTTTCGTAAAATTCAATCAGTACACCGTGTGCAGATGCCGGGTGGAGGAATACCGCCCTGTTGCCCTTGTAGCCGGTACGCGGTTTTGTATCGATCAGGTTTATGCCTGAGGAGAGAAGTGATTGTATCAGGGTGTCTAAATCGTCGACTTCGAAGCAGAGGTGGTGAAGTCCCTCCCCTTTTTTTGCGAGGAATTTTGCGACACCGCTGCTGCTCTCAAGAGGTCTGAGCAGTTCGATCTGTGTATTGTCAACGGACAGGACGGCTATTTCGACATTCTCCGATGCTACCTGCTGCCGGGACGATACGGTGAACCCGAGCTTACTGCTGTAGGTCGCTATCGCCTCGTCCATATCGCGGACCACGATTGCTATATGATCAAGCTTCATCCTTGAGCTCCCGAGAATAGGTGTTCACAATCGATTGTTCAACCTCTTCAGCGGACTTGAGTTTGACCGCATCAAGGACGAAGGCATGTGCACTGGTTCTGTTAATCCTGGAGATAAAACGTTTTGCGCGGTTCATGATTCCCACATTCATGCTGAGTTCGGAAAACCCCATACCTATTAAAACCGGGAGATAGAGCGGTACACTTGCCATTTCTCCGCAAATCTGTGCCGGGATGTTCTTCGCCTGTGCCTGTTCTGCTATGAGCAGCAAGAGGCGGAGTACAGCCGGATGAAGCGGCTGGTAGAGGTAGGAAACGTCTTCATCGCCCCGGTCGATGGCCAGGGTATACTGGATGAGGTCATTGGTTCCGATGCTTATGAAATCGAGGGCGCCGGCAAGGGTGTCCACAATCATCGCGGCGGCCGGCGTTTCTATCAGCGCACCGAGTTTGGTCGCGCCTGTTGCAACGCCCGCGCGGCTCAGGTTCTCCCGCTCCTCGCTGATGATCTTTTTTGCCGCAAGGATTTCTGCGGCCGAAGAAACCATAGGGAGCAATATCCCGATTTCACCCAGCGCACTCGCCCTGAGGATTGCACGGAGCTGGGTTCTGAAGAGGGACTCTTCTTTCAGGCATACCCTGATGCCGCGTAATCCCAGTGCAGGGTTTTCCGATTTTTTGAAGAGCGCGGAGAACAGCTTGTCGCCCCCTATATCGAGGGTCCGTATGATCACCGGGGCTCCGGCAAACAGCTTTGCCATGGTGGAGTAGTGCGTAAAGCTGGTGTCTTCCGAGGGAAGTTCCCGCCTGCGCGTGTAGAGGTACTCCGTTCGGACGAGTCCGATGCCTTCTGCACCTGCATTGAATGCATCCTCAGCTTCCTCCAGAAATTCTATGTTCGCCATGATCTTGATGACGGCACCGTCCTTCGTTGTCGTAGCGCTGCGTGTTCCGGATGTCCTTTCTTCATCTTTTCTGGACGTCCTGGTGTCCTGATATTTGCTGATGATTTCGAGTTCCGGTTCCACGATCAGGATGCCGTTGTCACCGTCGATCAAAACGTTTTGTCCGTCCCGCAGTTTGCTTGCAAGGTTCTTAATGCCGGCGACGGCCGGAATGCCGAGTGAGCGCGCTATGATCGCCGGATGCGATACGACACCCCCGGTCTCGAGTGCGAGGCCGATAACATTGTCCTTCATAAGGTACGGGGTGTTCGACATAGCAAAACTGGACAGCACGATAATACCGGGTTCCTCCAGCTCTTCGCGGTTTTCCTGCCCGGAAAGATTTTTCAGGATCCTTTGTCCTTCGTGTGCGACATCGAACTTTCGTTCCTTGATATATTCGTCTTCAATCCGGTCGAAGGTCTTTTCTATGGTGCTCAGAACCTCTGTTAATGCCCATTCCGTGTTCATGGCATTATCCCGTATCCTGACGATGACATTTTCTATGAACGATTTATCTTCGAGGATCATCATGTGCATGTCGAGGATAAGGCGTGCCTCTTTGCCGGAAACCGGGTCTATTTTTTCCGAGATGTCCTTGATTTCAGCTTTGGATTTCTCGATGGCCGTCAGGAACCGGTTGATTTCCATCGGTATCAGGTCGAAGGCTACGTGGTAGCGGGCTATATCGAACACCGAGCTGATGGGCATGATGGCTTTGCCCATGGCCCAGCCCGGGGATACCGCTATCCCTTTCAAATAGGTTGTCATCGGTCTTCCCCGAATTTATTTTCTATGAGCTGCTGCAGGGCTGAAAGTGCCGTTTCCTCGTCCTTACCGTCTGCTCTGATCTGTAATGTTGTTCCTTTTGCTGCAGCGAGCGTGAGGAGCCCCAAAATACTCTTGCCGTTCGCCCGTTCCCCGTTTTTGTACACGTAAATCTCGCATTCATACGCGTTTGCAAGCTTGACAAACTGCGCTGCTGCCCGGGCATGGAAGCCGAGGTTGTTGCTGATGAGGAACCTGCCTTCCTTCATGTCCCTGTTTTGTTCAAGACATCATCGGCAAGAATAATGTTCTTCCTGCCGTATTCCTTGATCATATTGGCGAGCTCTTTTATCGGCATCTTCGTGTCCATGGACGCGAGCTTAATCAGCATCGGCAGATTGACGCCCGCGAGTACCTCGACGAGCCCGTCGCTGAGAAACGAGAGGCTGATATTCGACGGGGTACCGCCGAACATATCCGTCAAAATGAGGACACCGTCGCCCTTATCGACCTTTTTGATTGCATTGGCAATGCCGTCCCGAAGTGTTTCCACAGGCTTCGTCGGATCTGTCATGACAGAGGTGATGTACTCTTTTTTCCCGACGATAAACTCGGTAGTTGCAACCATCTCGCTGGCAAACTGGCCGTGTGCAACAACAACAATCCCAACCATTGTTACTCCTTTTCAATGTCTCTGTGTTTTATGACCGGCGTATAGCCAAGTCCGGTGATCATCTCTTTGACCTCTTCGACGATTGTTACGGACCTGTGCCTGCCCCCGGTACAGCCGAATGACAGGGTAAGGTAGCTCTTACCCTCTGCGTCATAGAGAGGTATGGTGAACTCGATCATGTTCCGTAAAATACCGAGGAACTTCATGGTAATCTCACTCTTCTTAACATACTCAATCACGGCTTTGTCAAGACCTGTCATATTTTTTAATTCCGGTACAAAGTACGGGTTCCGGAGAAAGCGGACGTCAAAAACAATATCCGTGTCGGCCGGAATACCGAACCGGTACCCGAACGATTGCAGTATGATCGTCATGGATTTCGTTTTTGACGACTGCTGAATGAACAGCTTGAGTTCTTTTTTCAGGTCGTGGACCGTGTAGGATGACGTGTCTATGATGTGGTCTGCCTGGCTCTTGATTTCTTCAAGATATTTCCGTTCGAGGATAAAGCCTTTCTCGATCGGCATGTCCTGTGCCAGTGGATGTTTCCTCCTCGTTTCGCTGTAGCGTTTCAGGAGCACACCGTCGTTTGAATCGAGAAAGATGATGGTGACTGTGTTGTTCGTTGATCTGAGCGCCTGCAGCTGATGTGACAGGTCTGCAAAAAATCCCCGTCCCCGCACGTCAATGGAAAAGGCAATGTTCCGGATGTCTTCCTTCGAATCCGCAATAAGATCGATGAACTTCGGTATCAGCTGCAGGGGAATATTATCCATGCAGAAAAAACCCATGTCCTCGAGCATTGCCATGGCGGTCGTTTTGCCCGATCCGGACATACCGGTGACGATGACGATATTCAGGGGGTACCTGCTATCCACGGGCAGCGATCCTTTCTGCGATCCTGCGTTCGAGCTCTTCTGCCCCGTCCCGTCCGCGTTTTTTCAAGAGGAAGTTCGTAACCGCAACTTCGACGAGTGACGCAATGTTCCGTGCCGGCCGGACCGGCAGCTTGACGAGAGGCAGTTTTTTCCCCAGGATCGGGTATGTGTAGGGTTTCAGGAACCCCCGTGCATGGCTCGATTTGTCCCACTCGATGAAATCTATGACCATATCGATGCGCTTTTTCGGGCACAGGGCTCGTTTTCCAAAATGTGACTGTACGTTAATGACGCCCAGTCCGTGCAATTCCATATACCCCCGGATGAGCGGGTCACTTTTCCCGAACAGCCGGCCGTGTTCAACCGTGGCGACAACAAGGTCGTCTGCAACGATTTTGTGATGCCGGAGGATAAGCTCAAGAGCACACTCGCTTTTTCCGACGCCGCTTTTGCCTATGAGAAGAACGCCTACCCGTTTTACCGACACCAGTACACCGTGTATGCGGTCTGAACCTGTCGTGCTATTTGTAGCGTGCACCTGTTTCAATGAGTCCGAAATGTCCGTCGTCTCTCCTGAATACCACGTTCACCTTTTCGGCACCGGCATCGAGGTAAACAAGGAACGGCGTCTCCGATATGTCGAGCTGGAGTACTGCCTCCTCCGTGGTCATGGGACGTACGAAGTAGTCCTTTTCCGGGATCACCATGACCTCGTCGTTGTCCTGATCTTCCTCTGCGGACTCGGTCTGGGGAAGGTGCTTCATGGAGGCTACTCCCGTATGTTTTTTCTTCTTTTCCTTGAGCTTCGTGATCTGCTTGTCCAGTTTATCATAGATAAGATCGATAGCGGCATACATGTCTAAGCCGCGCTCTTTTGCATACAATTCCTTGCCCGCAGATTTCAGGGTGAGTTCCACGGTATTGTTCTTTTTTTCCTGCGTAAAAATGATATGAACCTCGATAGGTTCTTTCAGTGACTTTATAAGTTTGGTGATTTTTTCCTCTGCATATTGTTTCAGTGCACCTGATGGGGGGATGTGTCTGAAGGTTACCTGAATGTTCATAGCGTTCCTCCTGTAATGAAATTTGGTTCTCTGTATAAGATAGGTTAGAAATCCGGCAATTTCAACTGTTTTAAAAAACGCTTTTTGGCGGAGTTCAAGCCGTTCAAAAATAACCCCGGCCGTCAATCGGGTACGGTGAATATGGTGGGGCGGCCGGGAACAGGTGGATTTTATGACTGTGTTGACAAACACCATGGTTTCTGGATACCATGTCCGCCTTAGGCTGGCTTATGAATATCCAGGATGTTATCTTCACATTGAACAAATTCTGGTCAAAGAACGGATGTGTCGTCGATCAACCGTATGACGTTGAGGTTGGTGCCGGTACGTTTCATCCTTCTACCTTTCTGAGGGTGCTGGACCCGTCACCGTGGGCTGCTGCATACGTTCAGCCATCGCGGCGGCCGACAGATGGCCGTTATGGTGAGAATCCGAACAGGCTTCAGCGGTATTTTCAGTACCAGGTTATTATGAAACCGTCTCCGCCGGATATCCAGGACACCTACCTCAAAAGCCTCGGTGCACTCGGTATCAAGGTACGGGATCACGATGTCCGGTTTGTCGAGGACGACTGGGAATCACCGACGCTCGGTGCGTGGGGGCTCGGCTGGGAGGTGTGGCTCGATGGTATGGAGATCACCCAGTTTACGTATTTCCAGCAGGCGGGGGGGCTTGATCTTGTGTCAACACCCGTGGAAATTACCTATGGAATAGAACGCATCTCCATGTACCTCCAGGGGGTCGAGAATGTGTTTGACCTGAAGTGGAATGACAGGGTCACCTATGGCCGCCTGTTCAAGGAGAACGAACGGCAGCAGTCCGTGTATAACTTTGAATCGGCGGACATCAACAGGCTGTTTCTCCTCTTCAATGAATACGAAAAGGAATCCCTGCGTCTGACCGGTGAAGGCCTGTTTCTGCCGGCCTATGACTGCACCCTCAAATGTTCCCACCTCTTCAACCTGCTCGATGCCCGACGTGCAATATCGGTTGCCGAACGGGCACGATACATCGGCAGGGTACGGGCCATGGCAAAGGGTGTTGCGCAGGCGTACGCAGAAATTCAATATACAAAAATCAATGGTTAAGATGCCGAAATTCAAGTTCAGTATTCAAGAGTAGAACAATACTATGCCGGAATTGTTTATAGAAATCGGTGTTGAAGAGATACCTGTTGCAGAGATCACTCCTGCGATGGAATATCTGTCAAACAGTATCAAACAATTATTCGAATCAGAGCGTATAACCTTCAACGAGGTGAAAACATTTTTTACGCCGCGGCGGTTGGTTTTATCTGTGAACGGAGTTTCTGATAAGGGTGAGCCGAGTAAAACAACCTATACAGGTCCACGAAGAGATGCGGCCTTTGACAAAGACGGCAATCCGACCCAGGCCGCGATCGGTTTTGCACGTTCAAAAGGTGTGAACGTCGGGTCACTCCAGGTTGTCAGGCTGGATAAAGGAGAGTTTGTCCAGGTTGAAATCAAAAAGCCCGGCGTACAGGCAAAAAAGCTGATACAAGAACATCTGAGAAACATAATCTTGTCGTCCCCATTCAGGAAATCCATGAAATGGGGAGACAGGGTAAAGAGTTCTGACAATTCAAGCACTTCAATAAGATTTATCCGGCCACTACGATGGCTGGTTGTTCTGTACGGGGGCAAGGTCGTTCCTCTTACTCTTGGCGATGTTAAAACATCATCGTATACGTATGGACTAAGGACCGGCAGTGGAAAAAGGATTAGAGTCGCCGGTGTTGAGTCGTGGTTGAAAGTCATGCAAAAGGAAAAGGTCCTGCCCGATGTTGCGGCACGAAAGAACAGCATCATGAATCAGACAGGAAAAATGGCGCAAAGGGTAAAAGGACAGGCTCAACCGGACAATGCGTTGCTCGATACCATCACCCGTCTCGTAGAATCGCCAGTTGCTGTTTTGGGCAGCTTTGACAAACGATTCATGAACCTGCCTGAAGAGGTAATCATGAGCGTTATGAAGACCCATCAGAAGTACATCCCTGTCATAGATAACAGGCGCGCACTGATGCCCTATTTCATTGGCATCAGCAACAATCCCTCTGGAAAAAAAGCGGTAATCAAGAAGGGGTACGAACGTGTGCTGAACGCCCGGCTTGAGGACGCTGAGTTTTATTACCGTGAAGACATAAAACAGCCGCTCGAATATTACGTCGAATTGCTCAAGGGCATGACGTTTTATCCGAAGCTTGGAAGCCTCTATGACAAGACACAGCGTATTGTCAATATTGCATCCTATCTCTGCGACGGGATTAAGGTCGACGAGGCTTTGAAGATAGCAACCCTTCACGCTGCGAGGCTGTGTAAGGCAGACCTTGCAACACGGCTTGTATCTGAATTTCCCGAGTTGCAGGGGATCATAGGACATCGGTATATACTCGTTAAAGATCCTTCAGATACAACAACGGCACTGGTAATTGCCGAACAGTATTCCCAGCCTGCTTCAATTCCCGGCTCTCTCGTTTATATTGCGGACAAGATTGACTCGCTCGTCGGCTTTTTCAGTATCGGCGAGGTTCCGACAGGTACACAGGACCCGTATGGACTGCGGCGGGCTGTCATCGGAATCATCAATGCTCTGCTGAAGCATTCACTAAAGATAAATATAACAACACTTGTCCAAACCAGCTTTGATCTCTATGATTTTTCCTCTCAGCACGGAAATGCCCCTTTGCCCCATGCGGAACGTCGGGCGCCGGACAAAGAATCTGTTCTAAAATTGGTCATGTCGTTTGTTTACGGCAGGTTCAAAGGAATTCTGTCGGATCGTTATGCAACAAGCAGCAAGATTATTGATGCCGTTATTGCAACCGGGCCGGAAGATATCCTTGAAGCAGATCTACGGATAGCTGCCTTGAAGGACATCGTTTTCAAACCGGACTTTGAACCAATCATGCTTGCCTTCAAACGGGTTATGAATATATCCAAGGGGCATGTTCCGGATGACGTTAAGCAGGATCTACTCCTCGAGCCGTCTGAAAAAGCTTTATATGACAAATACATAGCAATACATGCTGATGTCCAATCATCTCTTGCAACAAGAAATTATATAGGATATATACAGGCACTTGAGAAACTGGTCCCTGAGATTAACATCTTTTTCGACAAGGTGCTCGTTATGAGTGATGACGAGAGTGTAAAGACCAACAGATTAAATCTGCTTGCAAAGATTAAAAATCTTGTTATGCAGGTTTTAGATATTACCAAACTGACATAGGGGGTTTTATGGCACAAAAGATAAAGCGGATATACTTCTTTGCGAAAGGGAAGGCAGACGGCACCGGCGATATGAAAGACCTGCTTGGCGGTAAAGGAGCAGGACTTGCTGAAATGACACGGGCAGGCATACCGGTTCCGCCGGGTTTTACCATTCCCACGACTGTGTGTCTTGAATATTTCAAAAAGGGCATGAAGGTTCCTTCCGACTTACGGGACGAGGTGAAAAAGTCGGTCAAAAGACTGGAAAACGTTACCGGAAAAGGATTTGGCAACAAGGACAACCCTTTGCTGGTATCTGTCCGTTCCGGTGCCAAGTTTTCAATGCCCGGCATGATGGACACCATCCTCAACCTCGGCCTTAACGACATGACGGTCGCGGGTCTCGCAGACAAGACGGGTAATCAGAGATTTGCGTATGACAGCTACCGACGGTTTATGTACATGTTCGGCGATGTTGTTCTGAATATGGGAAAAAAGGTATTCGAGGAAATCTTTGAAGGATACAAAAAGAAATTCAATGCCAAGGATGATACCTCGGTCCCCCCTGCAGCCCTGAAATCCGTGGTGGAGGATTTCAAGAGCATTATAAAATCAAAAGCGAAGATAGAGTTCCCGCAGGATCCCTACCAGCAATTATTTATGGCGATCGAAGCGGTTTTTAAATCATGGAATAATGACAGGGCGATCTACTACAGAAAGCAGAACAACATCCCGGAATCGCTGGGTACTGCGGTCAATGTTCAGACCATGGTATTCGGCAACACCGGTGATAAGTCCGCAACCGGGGTTGGATTTACCCGGAATCCTGCAACCGGGGAAAAGATGTTTTACGGCGAGTATCTTACCAATGCCCAGGGAGAGGATGTTGTGGCAGGCATAAGGACACCGAAGCCCATAGCGGATCTCGCAAAAGAAATGCCGGTTGTTTTCAAGCAGCTCAGAGATATCACGACACGCCTTGAGAAGCACTACCGGGACGTTCAGGATTTCGAGTTTACCATCGAAAATGAAAAGCTGTACATGCTGCAGACGAGGACCGGAAAACGGACCCCCCAGGCGGCACTAAAGATAGCGGTCGATCTGGTCAAGGAAAAACTTATCACCCGTGAAAAGGCAATAGCACGGATTGAACCTGACAAACTTGAACAGCTCCTCCACCCCGTGTTCGATACAAAGGTGAAGTATGACGTCATTGCAAAAGGGCTTGCCGCCTCACCCGGTGCTGCTTCAGGCATGATCGTGCTGGAAGCGAACAGGGCCGTCGAATGGGCGCAAAAGGGACAGGCCGTCATTCTCCTGAGGGAAGAAACATCTCCTGATGATATTCACGGTATGGATGCTTCAAAGGGCATCTTGACCAGGCGGGGAGGCATGACGTCGCATGCCGCGGTTGTTGCCCGACAGTATGGAAAACCGGCCATCGTCGGGTGCGAGGTGCTGGAGATAGACGAGAAAACTCATGCCGTGAAGGTCGGCGATAAATTGCTGAAAGAAGGGGATTACATCTCGATCAATGGAACTACCGGAGAGGTCATTATCGGGCAGGTCCCGTTTGTTGATCCGGACCTTACCGGAGATTTCAAGACGATTATGACCTGGGCAGACAACATCAGAAGTCTCGGGGTACGGGCGAATGCGGATACACCGAGGGACGCAAGCAGGGCCCGGTCATTCGGAGCCCAGGGCGTCGGACTGTGCAGGACAGAGCACATGTTTTTTGCAGAAGACAGGATCGGTATTATGCAGAAAATGATCCTTGCAGAAACGAGGGAAGAGAGACTCAAGTTCCTCGATATGCTTCTGGTCATGCAACGTAAGGATTTTGTCGGGATCTTGAAAGAAATGCAGGGCCTTCCTGTTACCATACGTCTGCTGGATCCCCCGCTCCATGAATTTCTGCCAAAGCGTGAGGAATTGATGGTCGAGATAGCGAAGCTGGAACTTCAGGGAGGATCCCCTGCAGTTTTAGCCGAGAAGAAGACATTGCTTGCCCGCGTTGAAGAACTCCATGAATTCAATCCGATGCTCGGACTTCGGGGAGCGCGCCTCGGCATCATCATGCCGGACATTACGAGGATGCAGGTCAGGGCAATCATTGAAGCTGCCTGTGAACTGATGGGACAGGGAGTCAAGGTTTATCCCGAAATCATGCTTCCCGTCATCAGTATGGTGGAAGAGATGCACGCACAAAAGGCGATTGTTCTTGAAACGGCCAACGAGGTCATGAAGCAGAAGAACAAGAAGATCAAATTCATGGTTGGAACGATGATAGAACTGCCACGGGCTGCAGTCACTGCCGATGAAATTGCACAGGAGGCAGAATTTTTCTCTTTTGGAACAAACGACCTGACGCAGACAACCTACGGTTTTTCCAGGGATGACGCAGGACGGTTTATCAGCTTCTACAGATCATATTCTGAGCATTGCCCGATATGCGGCGGAAGGTTGAACAAGGACGGTATATGCGAGGTATGCGGCTATCACGTAACGATAAAACCACAGAATATACTATCATTCGACCCCTTTGCTACCATTGATACCAAAGGTGTCGGCGCTCTGGTCAGGTTAGCGGTGGAAAAAGGGAAAAAGGTAAGGCCTGACATAAAACTGGGTATCTGCGGCGAGCATGGCGGGGATCCGCAGACCATACACTTCTGCCACACTGCCGGTCTGACATACGTCAGCTGTTCACCGTACAGAATCCCTGTTGCGCGCCTTGCGGCGGCGCAGGCAGCTCTGAGTGCTGAACCGGTGAAGCAAAAGCGTAAAAAATAAGTGGGTGAAAAAACGCAAACAGGGCGGGATAACGACCCTGTTTGCAGTTTTTTATAATCAGAAACTACTTAATGTTATTGAATATTTAACCCGTTAGCATCGTTTATTGAATCATTGTAAATAGCATTTATTTGTGGGTTAAAACACCCAAAGGTTGCGGAGAGCAGTAAGGTTGACAGGAATCCTGATTTTCTATAAAAGGCAAGCATGCTGAAATATTTCAAATATTCAGTTGTTGCAGGTTTACTCCTGCTGTCGGGATGCATCAATGTGAAAGAAGATATCGTGCTCAACCTGAATGGTTCCGGGAGCATGCACCTCTCGTATTACATACCCGATGCGCTCATGAAGGATCCGGAAAGTCTGCGCCACGCCATGGTTCAGACAGGCATTGAATTTCCGTTGACCGTAAAAGATTTCAACGGCCAATTTGCAGGGCTTGAAGGTGTTGCTGTCAAGAGCGTCAAGGCATCGACGGACAAAGGGTATTACATCCTCGATGGAACAGTGAAGTTCCGCTCTCTAAACGATGTGAGGATGAACAATGTGCAATTCCGGATCACAACCGTTGAACACAACAGGGAATTGACAATTACATTGATTAATTCCATGAACAAACCGCAGGGAACGCATTCGCAGTCACAGTTGAACTATGAAAACATCCTGAAAGGGTCGCTGGCAAACTATGGCATAAAGTTCAAGGTAAGTTTTCCGACAAAGGTGATCTCTGCAAATGGGAATATAAAAGACAGGGATGTTGCATGGAATGTACCGATGAATGTTTTTCTCAAGAGTCAGGCAAAAAAAATGGAACTGCGGGCTGTGTACAGCGGCAGGCCAACCATCCTGGACAGGATAAAGGATTTCTTCAGGTTATGAAGGCACTGATACTGAGCGGCGGTAAGGGGACACGTCTGAGACCGATCACGCATACGGGTGCAAAGCAGCTCATTCCGGTTGCGAATAAACCCATCCTCTTCTATGCACTGGAGGCGATACGGGATGCCGGCATAACGGACATTGGTATCATTGTCGGAGACACTGCCGGGGAGGTTAAAAATGCCGTCGCCGACGGGAAAAAATTCGGTGTAAAAATAACCTACCTCCAGCAGGACAAACCGCTCGGACTCGCACATGCAGTGCTCATAGCGCGGGATTTTCTCAGGGATGACCCCTTTGTGATGTATCTCGGGGACAACCTCATCAAGAGCGGCATCACCAACCTGGTTGAACAATTCAAACAGCAGTCCCCCAACTCACAGATATTGCTTGCCCACGTCAAAAATCCGAATCAATTCGGCGTCGCAGAACTGAAAGATTCCACCGTAATCCGTCTCGAAGAAAAACCAAAAAAGCCCAAGAGCGATCTGGCCCTTGTCGGGGTTTATATGTTCGACAAGCATATCCACACGGCGGTGCGCTCGATAAAGCCGTCGAAGCGGGGTGAACTGGAGATCACGGACGCCATCCAGTGGCTCATCGACCACAAATTCAAGGTCCTGCCCCACATTGTGACCGGGTGGTGGAAGGATACCGGGAAGCTCGAGGACATGCTCGAAGCGAACAGGATGATGCTCGACCTGAACGAAACGGATATCAAGGGTGATGTGGACAATCATTCGCGGGTCGAATTCAAGGTCGTCGTTGAAAAAGGTGCGGTTATCAAAAATTCCATCATCAGAGGTCCGGCTGCGATTGGCAGGGGGGCAAGGATCATCAATTCCTATATCGGCCCATTTACCTCGATATCGTCGGGTACGGAGATCGTTAACAGCGAGATAGAGCACAGCATCATTCTTGAAAATTGCCGTATCGAGGATGTCGGCATAAAAATAGAAGACAGCCTCGTCGGCAGGGATGTCGAGGTAAAAAAACTGAATGAGAAACCAAAGGTGTACCGGCTGCTGCTCGGAGACAACAGCAAGGTCGGACTTCCGTAGGCAAGAAAGGGAAAGCCCGCTTGATCCCGCTGGCCGCTCTCCCGTGAAGGAGCGATACGCGGCATCTGCGGCATGACCGCGGGACTGTACAGATGAAATAGTAACAGAAGGAGCATGAATATATGATAGACGGTGTCAAAGTTAAAAACCTGAAGGTCATCTGTGATGAACGGGGCAGGCTCATGGAGATCCTCAGATCAGATGACGAGCTTTTCATAAAGTTCGGGCAGGTCTATATGACCACCGCATACCCCGGCGTCGTCAAGGCATGGCATTACCACAAGCATCAAACGGACAACATGAGCGTTGTCAGGGGAATGATGAAGATTGTGCTCTATGATGACCGGGAAGGCTCAAATACAAGAGGCGAGGTCAACCAGTTCTTTGTGGGCGAGAACAATCCCATCCTCGTTTCCATACCGGAGATGGTGTATCACGGCTTTAAATGCATCAGTGAAACAGAGGCAATGGTCATCAACGTACCGACCAACATCTTCGATTACAAGCAGCCCGATGAATACCGGATCGACCCCCATAAGAACACCATTCCGTACGACTGGTCCAGAAAGGACGGATAATGAAGCTTCTGATTACGGGTGGTGCCGGATTTATCGGATCGAATTTCATACTCTACATGCTGGAACACCATCCGGACTACGATATTATCAATCTCGACAAACTGACGTATGCGGGCAATCTTGAAAATCTTGCGTCCGCCGGGGGTAACCCGCACTACTCTTTTATCCGGGGAGACATAGCGGATGCCAAACTCGTCGATGCAATCCTTGACGGCGGCGTGGACGCGGTCATCAACTTTGCAGCAGAATCGCATGTGGACAGAAGCATCCTCGAACCGGCTGCTTTTATCAAGACGAATGTTCTGGGAACGCAGCTCTTACTGGATCGTGCACGCGAAAAGCACGTTGGCAGGTTTATTCAGATATCCACGGACGAGGTCTACGGGTCACTCGGTGCAACCGGGAAATTTACGGAAACGACCTGTCTGCATCCGAACAGCCCCTATTCCGCGAGCAAGGCATCGGCGGACATGATCGCGCAGGCATATTTTGAAACGTTCAGCATGCCGGTCATGATCACACGTACATCGAACAATTACGGGCCTTACCAGTTTCCGGAGAAGTTTCTTCCCCTCGCCGTCACGAACCTCCTTGAAGACAGACCGGTTCCCGTTTACGGCGACGGATTGAATGTCAGGGATTGGATCTTCGTCATGGACAACGCCGAGGCCATCGACCTGGTCCTGCATAAGGGGAAGGAAGGTGAAGTCTATAACATCGGTGCAGGGGAGGAACGCACAAACAAGGCATTCATAGAGAGCGTCCTGCACCTCATGGGCAAACCGGCTTCCCTCATTACCTCTGTGAAAGACAGACCCGGCCATGACCGGCGGTATGCAATTGACCCGTCAAAAATCATGGACAGGCTCGGCTGGAAACCCCGGACGGTCCTCGATCGCGGTCTGCAGACCACTATTGACTGGTATACCGTCAACCGGACGTGGTGGAAACGGATAAAGTCAGGAGAGTACCTGGAGTATTACGAAAAGAATTACGCCGTCAAAGGACTCAAGGGGTATTGAAACCCGTTATGGCGCGCACAAAGGTCGTTATCACAGGAGCAGGAGGAATGCTTGCCACGGCGCTTGAGTCCGGCCTCAGTCCCGACTTTCCGGTGACGGCATTGACGGAGCAGCAGCTCGATATAACCGACCGGGAGGCTGTCTTCAAATCCGTGGAGACACTGCAGCCGGAACTTATCATTAATACTGCAGCATACACTGCGGTCGACCAGTGCGAGAGCGACGAAGCACGGGCAATGCTCATTAATGGCACGGCAGTCGGGTATCTCGCCCGGGCAGCGCAGAAGACGGGGTCGAGGTTGATTCATATCAGTACGGATTACGTCTTCGATGGAGAGAAAGAAGGTCCCTACAGGGAGGAAGATAAAACCAATCCGCTCTCAGCCTACGGCCGTTCGAAACTGCTGGGCGAGCAGGAATTGATGAACTCCTGCGATACCTACGTAATCCTCAGGACGCAATGGCTGTTCGGCGAAAACGGGAAAAATTTTGTCGATACGATTCTTCAGCTCGCACAACAGAACAGCTCACTGAAGGTTGTCGACGATCAGTATGGAAGTCCGACGTACACCAGGGACCTTGTCTCGGTCATCCGGTGGTTTGCGGAACATCCGGACGTGCGGGGGAAGGTCTTCCATTTCTCGAACGAAGGGATTGTGTCGTGGTTCGGATTTGCCCGTGAAATACTCAAACTTGCAGGCATGACAACGGATGTCATTCCTGTCGGTTCGGCAGAGTTCCCGAGGCCCGCGCGGAGGCCGCACAATTCGGCACTGGACAAGACAGCGGTCAAACAGATAACAAAGGTTGACATTCGGCCGTGGTATGATGCACTTTATGAATACATGGAGTCGAACGGGCGACTGCGGCAGCGTCCTGGTTCATCAGGTGCTGAACCGCATTCAGACCGGATCAAAAGAGAAGAGGGAGTCGTATGAAACTGACGATTATGGGCACAGGGTATGTCGGGCTTGTTACTGGTACGTGTTTTGCCGACAGCGGCAACGAAGTCGTATGCATGGACATCGACAGGAAAAAAATCGAGTTGCTGAATAAGGGAGTTGTTCCGATCTATGAGCCGGGACTCCAGGAATTGATACAGAAGAACCGGAAAGAACGCCGGTTGAAGTTTACAACAGATATGGAGCGGGCAGTCCGGGGATCCAGCATCATATTCATCGCAGTCGGCACACCACCGGATAGCCGGGGCGCAACGGACCTCTCCGCAATAAAGGCTGTTGCACGGAATATCGGCAGGTATATGAACGAGCACAAGATCGTCGTGACCAAGAGCACCGTACCGGTCGGCACTTCGGAGGTGGTCCGGAAGATAATATCAAAAGAAACGCGGATACCGTTTGATATTGCATCGAATCCGGAATTCCTGAAGGAGGGCGCTGCAATCGACGATTTTATGAAGCCGGACCGCGTTATTATCGGTGTCAGCAGCGAGGACACGGGCAATGTTCTCCGCTCATTATACGAACCGTTTACACGGACAGGAAACCCGGTTATCGTCACTGATATACGGAGCTCGGAAATGATAAAATATGCTGCAAACGCCATGCTTGCCACGAAGATCTCGTTTATCAATGAAATAGCCAACCTGTGCACCATTACCGGAGCGAACATTGATGATGTGAGAAAAGGTATCGGGTATGACAACCGTATCGGGCATCTCTTCCTGTTCCCGGGCGTTGGGTATGGCGGTTCCTGTTTTCCGAAGGACGTCAAGAGCGTCATCCATGTCGGGAAACAGCATGGTTACAGTATGGACCTGCTGTCCGCTGTTGATCGGGTCAACGATCGTCAGAAGGAACTGATCCCCCGCATGATGAGAGAACATTTTGACGGAAAACTGAAGGGCAGGCGGTTCGCCGTCTGGGGACTGGCGTTCAAGCCGAAGACGGACGATATTCGCGAGGCGCCGTCGCTGGTGATCATTCAGGCGCTGGTGAAGGCCGGTGCAGCCGTTACCGTGCACGACCCGGAGGCAATGCAGAATATAAAAACCGTGTTCGGCAGTAAGATTCAGTATGCGAAAGATATGTATGCGGCACTGAAGAATGCCGACGGCCTGGTCCTTGTCACCGAGTGGAATGAGTACCGGAAGCCGGATTTTGACCGCGTCCTGAAATTGATGAAGGGGAACGTTATCTTTGACGGAAGAAATATATTCGACAGAAAGCAGCTCGTGGATACCGGTTTCGAATACTATGGTATAGGAAGGTAGGTTGAAGTGAATAAAAGGGTCGTTATAGCAGGCGGTGCGGGGTTTATCGGATCACATCTGTGTGAGTATTTCCTCGCAAAATCGTTCGATGTGTTTTGTGTGGACAATCTCATAACGGGTTCGCTGGACAACGTGTCCCATCTTTTCGGTACAAAAGAATTCGTTTTCATGAACCACGATATAGCCAACTATATCCACATTCCCGGAAAGATAGATTACGTCCTGAATTTTGCGTCACCGGCAAGCCCCATTGATTATCTTGAACATCCGATACAGACCTTGAAAGTCGGTGCGCTGGGCACCCACAAAACGATCGGTCTTGCAAAGGACAAAGGAGCCCGGTATTTTCTTGCATCCACGTCCGAGGTGTACGGGGATCCGCTTGTCAATCCGCAGCCGGAGTCATACTGGGGCAATGTCAACTCTGTCGGTCCGCGCAGCGTATATGACGAGGCGAAGCGTTTTGCCGAGGCAATGACCATGGGATATCACCGCTACCATAAAGTAGATGTCCGGATCGTGAGGATTTTCAATACCTACGGTCCCCGTATGCGTCTCAACGACGGCAGGGTCGTGCCGAACTTCATCATGCAGGCATTGCGGAACGAGCCCCTGACCGTTTATGGCGATGGTTCACAGACAAGGAGTTTCTGCTACGTTTCTGATCTTGTTGAAGGAATATACCGGCTGTTGATGTCAGATTATGTGGGTCCCGTCAACCTGGGGAATCCCGAAGAATGGAAGATAATAGATTTTGCGAAGCACATCATCAGTCTTTCAGGGTCGAAGAGCACGATAACATATAAACCGCTGCCCCAGGACGATCCAAAACAGCGCAGGCCGGATATTACCCTTGCGAAGACCCTGCTTCACTGGCAGCCCGGCGTCAAGCTGGACGAAGGGCTGAAAGCGACACTGGAGTTCTTTCTTAAAAAGAAATAACGAACAGCCACACCGGGTTCCTGTTCCGGTCAGAGGCTGGAGCGGTTTCGCGGGATCAGATTACGTTCCGAGCATTTCCATGATGGTGATCAGTTCTTTTTTGATCGGTTTTACCTTGCTGATGGCCTCTTCAAACGGTGTGAATACGATATCGTCCTTGATGAGACCGACCATCTTTCCGCTGCCGCCCTTGTTCAGAAAATCAACCGCAAAGTAGCCGAACTGAGATGCTATCAGTCTGTCGAAGACGGTCGGCGATCCCCCCCGCTGTACATGGCCGAGCACTGTTACCCGTGTTTCGAACCCTATTTCGTCCCTGAGTTCTTTTTCTATCTGGAACCCGCTGGTTGCACCCTCTGCAACGATGATAATGCTGTTCGACCGTTTTTCTTCATACCGCTTCCGCAATTTTGCGGAGATGGCCTTTATGTCGTAGGGTACTTCGGGTACAATCGCAAACTCGGCGCCGCTCGCCATTGCGGACATCACGGCGAGGTAGCCGGATTCCCTGCCCATCACTTCGATGATGAATGCCCTGTCGTGGGACGATGCCGTGTCCTTGATCTTGTCAACAGCCTGGACGATCGTATTCAGGGCGGTATCAACACCAATCGCCATATCGGTGCCATAAAGGTCATTATCAATAGATCCCGGTATTCCGACTGTTGTTATGCCGAGCTCATGCAATTTGAGAGCGCCGGTCAGGGATCCATTTCCACCGATGATGACGAGGGCATCGATGCCATGCTTCCTGACAATACCCGCGGCCTTTCTCCGCCCCTCTTCGAGAAAGAATTCCTTGGAACGTGCTGTCTGCAGGATGGTACCCCCAAACTGGAGGATGCCGCTGACCGATTTCGAATCCATGACCTGGAATTCCTCATTGATGAGACCCGAGTAACCCCTGTGGATACCGATAACCTCCCAGCCAAGCGACAGGGCCGCGCGGACGCCGGCCCTCAAAGCCCCGTTCATGCCCGGTGAATCCCCGCCACTGGTCAGAATGCCGATTCTCTTCATGGTCATACCTCCCTGTCTGGGCGTATATTGCAATGAGCGCTGCTTTTCAAGCATTACCTCTGGTTCCCTTTGACATCCGAATGCCGTCCTTATAGTGTTGTTCAATGTACGACAAAGACGAAATGAAGGCGTCATTGCAGGGACTTGAATATATAGCGACCGACGTGGATGATACGTTGACGATAAACGGCATGCTCACCTCGGAGGTGATACGGGCGGTCGAAGCTCTGCGTTCCGCAGGTCTGAAGATCATCCTTGTTACCGGCAGATCCGGCGGTGCGTGTACCACTCTTTCCCAGTATCTCCCCGTTGAAATGGTTATTGCCGAGAATGGCGGGGTCATCATAAAAGGACATGATATAGCGTCTGTCGATCTGCCTGCAGATCACAGCAAAAGACTCCAGACATGCTTTGATACTGTTGCCATAAACATCCCGCACATGGTAAAGGCTCAGGACAATCCATTCCGGCTGACGGACAGATCAATCGATAACCGGTCGCTCCGGCAGCAGGATATTGAGTACATCAGAGAAATTGCAGGAGCGTATGGACTGACGACTGTTGTCAGTTCCGTTCAAACACATATTCTATCACCGGACTGCAGCAAGGGGAGGACGTTAAAATCCATCGTCCATGACAAAATAACGGTTACCGTAGGGGACTCTGCAAATGATGAATCGATGTTTGACCCCGATCTGTTTCCCTTGTCGGTTGGTGTTGCAAATGTCCGTAATTACCTCCCCTTGATCCGGCATAAGCCCCGCTGGATCATGACACAAGAGCAAGGCTATGGGTTTATCGAACTGGCAAATCTGGTCAAATGACACAACATATTTAAATACTTGACATTTAAAATTGGGCAGTATAACAATTAACTATATTTAAGGGAGGGCAAAATGAAACATTCAATATTTTTGACACTAGTGGCAACCTTCTTGTTGATAGCAAGTAATGTCTTTGCAGCAATGCCGTCAAACAGTGGTGGCAGCGGCCTTGTTTCTACAAGAACTCCTGATGTGTTGTCAAGAGATGCATGGAATCTTAGCGCCTTTTTGGGATACACCGGACATCTTACCCCGTCCGACTATGGAAACCCGTCAGGGTACAGCAGGGACTGGGCGGATACAAATATTTCAGGTATTTTTAACTACGGTTTTCTGAATAATTTGGAAGGCGGTATCGTTTTCCCAGTCGATATCAGCGGGGGACCGAAATCACAGAGCGGTATCAACAATATTGATGTTCTCGGCAAATATAGATTCTTAAACGGAGAAACAAGCCCTATTTCTCTGGCAGCCACCTTGGATATCGGAATACCATCTGCAAGTAAGAGTTCTGTTCTCGGAAGTGGAGACACGAACGTTAGCGCAGAAGCTGACTTCGGTTACAGAATAGGCGGCAGCGAAAAGAATATGCTGTACTGGGATATCGGATTCAAGCAGGGTGATTATTATGACAAGGCACAGCCTTTGAAGGGATATCAGAATGTTCCGATACTGCTTGCCTCATTAAGTTACGAATATGCCATACTGCTCGAAAAGGCTTACTTCAGTGTAGAGATGATCGGACAATCAGCGAATATCGGCAGCGGCAGCTCCGGTTCAACCGATATTATTCCACTGGGTGACGAAGACCTCTACGCACTGTTCGGCTTCCGCTATCTGCCGACGCATGTTACAATGCTGACGCTGGGCGTTGGCGGAGGATTGCCTGATCCGGTAAGAACGGATACCAATTATCTTGCAACCCTTGGCTTTTCATATTTGTTTAATACTGCAAAGAGTGCTGTCAAAGGATTTGTTTATAAGCGGACATCACTTCCTCAGCCAGCGAAGCCAGTCGGCCAAATGAATGGACCAAAGGTCGTTGTTGTGAACGGTTGTTCTTCGGGTGATAAAGCACAGTTTTTTGCACAGAAAATAAAAGCATCCGGATTCAACGTTATCGAAGTCGGAAGAGCGCCTTCATTGAATTACAATGACTCTGTTGTTATATTTAACGACCCGTATTACAGCCAGGCTGTAAATATTTTACGGTTGATCCCCGGAAGCGAAAAGCTTGCCCGGTCAAAGGTAAAGAACTCGGTATATGACATATACGTAGTGGTAGGATGCAGTGGCGTCGCGAACGCGAAATAAATAAGAGAGTAACCAAAACAGCAAGATAAACTTTACTTTAGGAAAATAAAAGCGGTTCCGGTACACTTTCACCTGGAAAGAGTGCAACCTTTTTTATTTGGTCAACAGTAAGAGTGCATCCGTGTAAAAACAGAAAAGAAGGTAAACGCATTGAATCTAAAAGAACTCAAAACAAAATCAATAGCAGAGCTTGCCAATATAGCCAAAGAATTGAACGTAGAAGATGCAATGAGCCTGCGAAGGCAGGAGCTGATATTCGGCATACTGAAGGCACAGAGTGCGAACAACGGCATTATCTACGGTGAAGGCGTTCTGGAAATACTTCCCGACGGCTATGGCTTTCTGAGGTCGTCTGATTACAATTACCTGCCTGGTCCTGATGATATCTATGTTTCACCCTCTCAAATCCGAAAATTCGGTATACGGACAGGTGATGTGGTCACTGGTCAGATACGACAGCCGAAAGAGGGAGAGAAGTACTTTGCTCTGGTCAAGGTCGAGACTATCAATAACGATGATCCCGAGGTGGCCAGGAATAAGATACTTTTTGACAACCTCACGCCTCTGTATCCCGAGGAAAAATTTAAGCTTGAATACAACCATTCGGAGCTTTCGACGCGGATCATAGACCTGCTTGCTCCTATTGGTAAAGGCCAGCGGGGGCTCATCGTTGCACAGCCGCGGACCGGAAAAACCATTTTGCTGCAGCACATAGCGAATGCAATTATCAAAAATCATCCTGAGGTTCACCTCATTGTTCTGCTGATAGATGAACGGCCTGAAGAGGTCACGGACATGCAGAGGTCGGTGAAAGGGGAAGTGATCAGCTCAACATTCGACGAACCGGCACAGAGGCACGTTCAAGTGGCGGACATGGTTCTCGAAAAGGCAAAGAGGCTTGTCGAGCACGGTCGCGATGTTGTTATTCTGCTCGACAGTATCACGAGGCTTGCACGGGCACATAACACGATTGTTCCCGCGAGCGGCAAGGTGCTTTCAGGCGGTGTTGACGCGAATGCACTCCAGAGACCGAAGCGGTTTTTTGGCGCGGCCCGAAATATTGAAGAAGGGGGCAGTCTCACCATTATGGCAACGGCCCTTATCGATACCGGCAGCCGTATGGACGAAGTTATCTTTGAAGAGTTCAAAGGAACCGGTAATATGGAAATCGTATTGGACAGGAGGCTTGCCGATAAGAGGGTGTTCCCTGCGATGGATATCAGCAAGTCAGGTACGAGAAAAGAAGAACTGCTGATAGAAAAGAGCGCCATCAACAAGTTATGGGTACTGAGAAAGGTTCTTCAGCCCATGGGAGTTGTTGAGGCCATGGAATTTCTGATAGATAAAATGTCGAAAACAAAAACAAATAAAGATTTTCTTGACTCGATGAATAAAGTCGATCTTGATTAAGAGACCGGAGGAAACATGAAAAAAGGTATTCATCCTAACTATGTGAAAGCTACGATAAAATGTGCGTGCGGCAGCATTATTGAAACGAGATCGACAAAAGGCGACTATACCGTGGAAATTTGTTCGAATTGCCACCCGTTCTTTACCGGTAAGCAGAAATTCGTTGACTCGGCAGGTATGGTTGAGAAATTTCAGAAAAAGTACAGCAAAAAGACCAGCAAGAAAGCGTCAAAAGCCAACTAACCGTATCGTTCAGGAAGAATCAGCGGGACTGCGGAAAAGCCGTCCGGAACAGCTGATGCTCTGCTCAAGCATGCACGATCAGGTGTGTGTTTCATTATCAAAGAGAAGGTGTTTTTCTGTACCGATACCAGTAAATATTTTTTACCGAGAGCTGCAGGATGTTTGAAAATATTGAAAAAGTATTACAGCGTTACAATCAACTCAACTCTTTGTTGACAGAACCTGAAGTTTTTAATGATCCAAAGACATACACCAGGTATATCAAAGAAAAAAACGAGATTGAACCCCTTGCATTAACCTATCAGGCGTACAAGGGTTTCGTGAATGATATAGAATCGGCAAAACAACTGCTCACAGCCGGAGACGACGATATAAAACTTCTTGCCAAAGAAGAACTGCAGATGTTGGAGAGGCAGAAGGAGTCTTCAGAAAACAAGCTCAAGGAACTGCTCCTGCCCAAGGATCCGCTGGATTCGAAAAACGTGCTCCTCGAAATACGTGCCGGTGCCGGCGGAGAAGAGTCAGCCTTGTTTGCCGGTGATTTGCTGAGGATGTATCTGAAGTATGCAGAAAAGAGGAAGTGGCGAGCCGAGATCTTGAGTGAAAATACGACAGGCATCGGCGGATATAAAGAGGTCGTTGTTCTGATCGAGGGTGATAAGGTCTACAGCAGGTTAAAATTTGAGAGCGGCGTTCACAGGGTACAAAGGGTTCCAAAAACAGAGGCGAGCGGGAGGATCCATACATCGACTGCGACGGTCGCAATATTGCCCGAGGCGGATGACGTCGAAGTGAATGTCAGACCGGATGAACTGAAGATAGATACATTCAGAGCCGGAGGACATGGCGGTCAGAATGTCAATAAGCTCGAGACAGCAATACGTATAACGCATATTCCTACAGGCATGGTCGTCGTTTGCCAGGATGAACGCTCCCAGTACCAGAACAGAATTAAAGCAATGAAAATTCTCACAACCCGATTACTGACCATGAACACGGAAAAACAAATATCCGAACGTGCACAGGACAGACGAAACCAGGTTGGTACGGGGGATCGCAGCGAAAAGATCAGAACCTACAATTTCCCGCAAAACAGGGTCACGGACCATAGGATCAACTTTACTGTGTATTCGCTCAACACTATCCTTTCCGGAGATATCGACGAATTTATAGATGCACTGGTAGCGTTCTACAGGGCAAACGAACTCGCGCATGTAATCTCCTCGCAATAAAGCATGCCGCTGCTGAGAGATCTTCATACCTGGATAAGGTCATATGTACGGAGCAATCATCTCCGGATTACGTTGACGGAAATCAATAGCATCATTGCAGGGGTAACAGGAATACCGAGAGAGCATTTGCTCATCCACAATGATAGTGTCGTTCCTGCCGGCGCGTTCCGGAAGATAACAAGGGCCGTCAAAAAGCGCGGTGAGCACTATCCTCTCCAATACCTCACCGGTTCTGTAGAATTCATGGGGATCAAATTCAGAATACGGCCCGGCGTGCTGATCCCGCGGCCTGAAACAGAACTACTTGCTGAAATTTGCCTGCAATATACGGCGGCACGCAAAAACACATCCATCCTTGATCTCTGCTGTGGAAGCGGCGTTATTGGCTTAAGCATAGCACGTCTTGACCTGCATACCCGAATAAGTTTAAGCGACCGTTCGCTCAGAGCGGTGAACCTTGCCCGCGAGAATGCCGCAGTGCTCGGCCTCGCCGCACGAACTTCATTTTATCACGGTGACTTGTTTTCACCGCTGCCAGTTGGTGCAAAATTTGATCTTATCGTTTCTAATCCCCCCTACATCCCGAACACGCGGATGCCGCATTTACAAAAAGAAGTAAGGTGCGAGCCGGTAAAAGCGCTGGATGGAGGAAAGAATGGAACAGAAGTCATTACAAGAATTGTTCGGCAAGCGGGTAACTACCTTAACGATGACGGAATACTGGCCATAGAGCATGATGACACGCATCAGAGATTTATGGAGTCTCTGGGCATGTCCGCGAAACAAACATCGCTGTATTATGTGAAAACCATCAACGATCTTTCCGGCCGTCCGCGGGTAAGTATTTTTCGCCGCGTTTACAAAAAAGACCTGAATAGTCCGGCGGCCGGATAAAACACGCAGCCAGAGTTAGACAGTGCAGTGCAGAAAATTGACTTTGACCTGTATTTTTCATACAAAATAATCACGGATATCTGAAACACAGGAGGACAATAATTGTGCGATCAGGAGTTGTCGCAAAGATACAGAGACCCGAGATCGACAACGTTGTTTTCAGGAGCAGGCTGTTTCACGTGCTCGATGAGGCAAGACAGAAGCGGGCACTCTGGGTCACCGGCTTGCCGGGATCGGGAAAGACAACACTCATTGCAAGCTATGTAAGCAGAATAAAATCCCGCAGCCGATGGTATCAGATCGACAGCTCGGATAAGGATCCTGCAACATTCTTTTATTATATGAGAACCCTCGAGGCGGCGGTTGACCAGGGCGGGGCATCTCGTGTTAACGGTCGAAAGGCTGCTTCGTCTGCAAAAAAAGCGCTGCTTCCACTGTTGAGTCCGGAGTATTATGCAAACATCGAGATATACGCGCGCCGATATTTTGAAAAATTATTCAATTTGCTACCCAAGGGGTTTATCTTTGTATTCGATAATTATCATGAGGTTGATAGCAATCCTCTTTTTCACCGTATCATGCATGAGGCCTTGACGACGGTACCAGAACAGGGGAATGTCATTGTGATAAGCAGATCACACCCGCCGGAAAATATTCAGCATTTGATAAAGGATGGATTGATACAACTCATAGGAAACGATCACATCAGATTTACACCCGAGGAAACCGTACAACTGGTACAGCTCCGATGCGGACATCGATACGATCGCGAGAAAATCGAACATGTATACAATTCTACAAATGGGTGGGCAGCGGGAATTGTCCTGATGCTGCAGCAGCAACAATCACACGGAGATATGGAGCTTCCGGAAAGCAGTGGGGATTTTCAGGGGATATTTGATTATTTCAGCTCAGAAATATTTGAGAAGATGCAGCCCGAAGAGCAGGAGTTTCTTCTGAAAACAAGTCTTTTCCCTGTTATAAGCCCTGCAATGGCGGAAAAAATAACCGGTGATAAAATGGTCAAACCTTTTCTGGAACGTCTTGTGAATACCGATTATTTTACCATAAAGCGTGCAAACGATATCTTTACCTACCACGATCTGTTCCGGGAATTTCTCCGTTCAAAAACAAACGATGTCTGGATAGCCGAAACAGCGAAGCACAATCAACTCAGCGCTGCAGAGATTTTGCTCGACGAAGGGCTCAGCGAAGATGCAGCCGTGTTGTTTTTAAAAGCCGGTCAGTGGGACAAAGCAATTGAAATCATACTGCAGTATGCCCCCGTGCTCGTTTCTCAGGGTAGATACCATACGCTGGAGGCGTGGTTAAACAGATTACCAGAACAAAGAGTTAAAAAAAATCCATGGTTGTATTGTTGGCTCGGCAGATGCAAACTGCCGTTTAACCCCGTGGAGAGTTATCCAATTTTTGAGAATGCCTTCCAGCAGTTCAGAAAAAGCGGAAATAAGAAAGGCATGGCCATTGCGTGGACTGGCGTGATCTACTCCATAACATACCGTTTTGGTGACTATAGACTCTATGATCGGTGGATACGCAATATGAACCGGTTCTCCGGCACGAAAGCCGTGTTTCCCTCCCCGGAAATAGATACGGTAGTTTCAACCAACATGTTTGTTGCCCTCGTATTCCGCCAGACGTTTAATCCCGGGATAAAAAAATGGCTCAGACGTCTGACTACCCTGCTCGAACAAACAGAGGACGTTAACGTCAGAATACAGATCAGTACATTCATTGCGCTGTATTATCTGTTCGTCGGGGAGGTGGAAAAGGCCGGTAGAATAATTGAGCAGGTCCGGTATCTGGATCACTCCCAGGACGTTTCACCCCTGGTGAATATCACCTTTAAAGACCTGGAAGTATTGTACTGCCTTTATGTCGTTGATACTCAGCGGTATGCGAAGGTATTTCATGAAGCACGGGAGTTGAGCCGGATGACCGGCGTGCACGTACTGGACCGGACGCTCTATGGTACCACGGCCCTCCTTGCGCTTATGGCGGGAGATAATCTTTTAGCGGAAGAACTTTTAAAAGATGTTTCAAAAAATATTATCTCTGCAGGTGCGTTCGATGCATCATGGTATTATATAGCCCTGGCGTGGAAAGCCATGCTCAATAAAGATTTTTCTTCAGCACTGATAAGCCAGGAAACGGCCACGAGGCTTTCTCTCGAGTCGGGATCTGTTCCAAGGATTGTTCTCAGTTATATCCAGATGGCAGATGTCTTACATGGGCTGAAGCAGGATAAACAAGCTCTGCAGTATCTCGCAAAAGCTCACACAATAATCAAGAGGAGCGATTTGCTCGAGTTTAAAATTCTCCTGATCAAGGCACATATTGCATTTGACCATGATAAAGAACGCACGGGCCAGCGCTACCTGCGCAGCGCCATGTCAATAGGACGGAGGAGGAACTATATCAATTTCCATGGCTGGCTCCCCTCGGTAATGGCAGAATTGTGTGTGAGGGCGTTAGACGCTGGGATTGCCCCGGAGTATGTCGCAGGCTTGATCAAACGGCGGGACCTCTTTCCGGAAACCCCTCCTTTTGCCTGCGAATCATGGCCATGGGTTGTGCGAATTTATACGCTCGGTAATTTCACTCTATTGAAGAACAATGTGCCGGTCGTGCTTTCGAGGAAGTCCAACAGTAAACCTGCTGAATTACTGCACCTGCTCATTGTCCATCACGACGGGGCTGTCGACTTTGATTATATCAGCGGGGTTCTGTGGCCGGAAACCCAGGGTGATTATGCGCATCAGGTTTTGGATATTACTATTCACAGACTGCGCCAGCTTCTTGGATCACCTGATTCGCTGATAACGCAGGGCGGAAGGCTTATGCTTAATTTAAAGAAATGCTGGATAGATGTCGTTGCAGGCGAGTTTTTGATGGACCGCGGTACAATGCTTCTTGCGGACCAGGGAATCCGGACATCGTCCTCACAAAAGAAGGAAATTGAGGATATTTCACGTCTTGTTTTTGCACTCTACCGGGGCGATTTTTTTGCGCAGGGACCTCTTCCTTCATGGGCTCTGGGGTTCCGTCAAAAGCTGCACGACCATGTTCTGCATTTTATTGAGATACTGGGGCTCTATTACGAGAAAACAGGAGATGCGGACCGTGCTCTTGGCACCTACAACAAGGGACTGGTCATAGATAACAGTGCAGAACTTTTCTACCAGCGCCTGATGGTGATATACTTATCAAAAGGTCGTACCGCAGCGGCCGCTGCCGTCTACAGGCGCTGTACATCTGCTCTGTCCCGTACGATCGGCGTAGAACCTTCCGGCAAAACCAAAGAAATTTATCACCGTGCCATAACGTCAGGAGACCGACGCCGTTATGTTTGAAGGTTAATAACGGGGTACCAAAATGCAAGTTGTCGTGAATTTGTCTCCATTAGGTAAGAGTGTCGTTGTAGTTATGGTTGCGTTGAGCAAAATGATCCTCTTGGATGACTCAAACGCCTGCGACGGCTCAAAATTGCAGGTTGTCCCGACACCGTTGTTCAGCAGCTTTTGCTGCATGTTGATGCCGTAATAGGGAACGACAGTTCCGCAACCTGCTAATGCAGCGGCGAGCACGAAAAACACAAAAATCCGTTTCATAAAATCTCCTTTTCTCTCCGTATTGATAAAAAGCATCGTCTATGATGTACCGTATAGCAGTTGTGTGCTTACAGATGCGATAAACACAAATAATGATCAATTATTGTATTGACGAAACTTGCTGCGAAAGGTAAAAAAATACAGCGGGGGGATAATCAGTGCAGAACAATGTTTTGGCAAAATTACAGCGTCCTGACACGGACAATGTGGTTTTGAGACAACGGTTATTTCGAACGCTGGATCATGCTCGCAAAAAAAAGAGTATCTGGATTACCGGACTGCCGGGCGCGGGCAAGACAACCCTGGTAGCAAGCTACATAGCGTCAAACAAGATCCCCCATGCATGGTATCATATCGATAGTGCCGACTCTGACCCGGCAACCTTTTTCCATTATCTGAAATATCTGGTAAAAGGGAACGACGGGGCGAAGAACTTAAAACTGCCTGCTTTGACTCCGGAATATCTTCCGAATATATCTGTTTTTACCCAGCGATACTTTGAAAATCTATATGCCATGCTGCCAAGAGGGTTCGTTCTTGTGTTCGATAATTACCATGAGATTAACCAAAGTCCTCTCTTTCATACGATAATGAGTGAGGCATTAATGAGGGTTCCTGAACGGGGCACTGTTATTCTTATTAGCCGCTCAGAACCTCATCCGGTGTATACGCGCCTGAGGGCAAACAGTCTCATGGAAGTTATTGATCGCGATTCGATCAAGTTTACTCCTGAGGAAACACGGGAACTTATACGCATGCGTTCAGGAAACGTCCAGGATCGCCAGCTGATGGAGAGGCTCTACCAGTGGACAGACGGCTGGGCGGCAGGGATTATGCTGATGCTGACAAAAGATAGCCAGGGATTAAAAACAGAGGCACACAGTGGATCGAAGGACTATCAAGCCATATTCGATTATTTTTCGTCAGAGATATTTCAGCGTCTCGGACCTGATATACAGGATTTTTTGCTCAAGACATGTTTTTTCCGTTCCATGACTGTGGAGATGGCAAAGAGAATAACCGGTGATTCAAACTCGGAACGGATTTTAAACGGACTGGTAAAGGACCAATATTTTACGGTAAGGCGCCAGGATAATACCTACACATACCACGATCTGTTCAGAGAGTTTCTCGTAATCCGAGCACGGGA
This sequence comes from bacterium, assembly GCA_021787655.1. Lineage (GTDB taxonomy): Bacteria > JAMCPX01 > JAMCPX01 > JAMCPX01 > JAMCPX01 > JAJYLM01. Next base: position 9,859 of record JAJYLM010000001.1, on the reverse strand, counting down.
GAAATATTCTGAGGCAGAGCTCCAGCATATTTATCAACAGTCAGGGTTGATCCTCAAAGAGAATGGACGGTTTGAAGATGCGGTAGAGCTGTTAAAGAAATCCGAAAACGTAAACGACATCCGGGCGATAATTCAAGAACAGGCGCATACTTTGATAACACAAGGCAGAAATAAGATACTCGAATTGTGGATCATGTCACTGCCTGAAGTAATGATACATCAAGATCCCTGGCTATTATATTGGAGTGGAGAGGCGAGAGCTGTGTTTAATCCGGTTGAAGCACGGACATACTTTGAACGATCATTTAAGAAGTTTTTACATGATACGCCTCATCTTTCTCGCACAAACCGTAAAAAATACTTTTTATCCGCGGGTGTCTATCTGTCATGGATCGGGATTATTGAAACATTCATATATGAGTACGGCAATTTTGCGCTCATTGATAAATGGGTAATGGAAATGATAAAAATAATACAGGTGCATCATGAGTTTCCATCAAGGGATCTCGAAGAGCGCACAATGAGTCTGATGGTTTTTGCCTTAACACATTATAACCCGTATCATGCTAAACTTAAATTCTGGGCGGATCGTTCTTTACGGCTGTTAAAACATATAAAGAATTCTGATCAGTTTGTAAATTATTCGTTCTCCATAGTACACTATTATGCGTGGATAGGAGACGTTTCCCACTATCAGACATTGATTGAATTCATGCAAACGATACCGCAATCCTTATCTATAAAAAACCAATTACTGCAAAAGATGTACCATGCCGGTTACGCCCGGCAGATTGTATCGAAAGAAGAGTGTCTGCGCGTGGTATCCGAAGGCATGGAGATGGCTCATACGTACGGAGTACGTTTTCTCGACAACATGATCATTTCACAGGCTGTTTATCTCTTGTTCGCCATCAATGACCTCAGGGGTGTTGAAAAATACTTACAACAGATGGAGGCCGTGTTAAATCAATCCAATGCCTTACAGGTAAGTCAGTTTAGTTTATTGTCCGGATGGTTAGATTATCTGCAGGGGAATACATCGCTTGCCCTTGAAAAGATTGAGAGGAGTCTTGCCTTATCTATAAAAGCACATATTCCTTTTGCGCAGGGCTTATGCAGGCTTGCATTGGCACAGATACTCTATGATCAAGGAGATGATAAGGAGGCTAAAAAACAGTACAATTGCGGATTCAAAATTGCCAAAGGTATGAAAAGTAAGTCGTTGGAGTTTACATCGTATTATATACAGGCTTACTGGCTTTTAGATGAAAAGCATACGAATGACAGAGAAACAGAAAACAAAGGTCTTAAGATGCTGAAGAAATGTTTGGTGCTGGGTAAGAAATATGGCATGGTTAATGTGTATTTTGCATGGGGACAGAAGATGACGTCTTTATGTCTCAAGGCATTGGAGAACAATATTGAAGTTAACTATGTGCAGCATTTGATACAAAAGCTTGAACTCTTTCCGGACACACCACCATATCCCTGCGAAAACTGGCCATGGACATTCCGGATACACACGCTTGGGAATTTCAAGATTTTCCATGATGATGTGCCTACCGAGTTTTCAAAGAAGTTACAGCTCAAACCCATTGAACTGCTGCAATTTCTCATCGTCAATCACGAGCGGGCAGTCGAACTCGATCATATCAGCGGAATGCTGTGGTCTGATGCTGAGGGTGATTATGCACATCAAACGCTGGATACAACCATTCACAGGTTGAGAAAGTTGCTCGGTTCCAACGATGCTGTGATCGTGGAGGCAGGCAGGCTGATGCTGAATCCGGCGCTGTGCTGGGTAGACGTACAGGCATTCGCGGCCTTGTTCGATAGCATGGAGAAACTTCTCAGAGGAAGAGATACAACAATGACGTTGTCTGACAGGGACAACAGGGTTCGGGGGCTGGCAAAGCGAATCTTTAATCTCTATAAGGGAGATTTTTTCATGCAGGTATTCCTGCCATCATGGGCAATAAGTTTCCGGGATAGACTCCATGACCGGTTTATGCATTTTATTGACATACTCGGATCGTACTATGAACAGAGCGGAGATACGGTGCAGGCAGTCAGGATATACAGGAAAGGGTTGGAAATTGAAAATCAAGCAGAACTTCTTTACCAGCGGCTGATGCTGCTGTATCAATCACTTGGACGCACTGCCGAAGCTGTCTCGACGTATAAACAGTGCCAGTCCGCACTCTCCGGCACCCTCGGTATCGAGCCGTCGGAAAAGACCAGAGCACTCTATACAAGCATCAAAGGGACCCTCTAGAACACTCGGTTATTCCTCCTGCGCAGCTTGATACCGGCCGAAGAATTTTTTGTACATGATAATGTATGCCCCCTGGAGCAATGCCGCAATGTAGAACGGTACAACGAGCTGGCCTGCCTCGAAAAAATAGCCCGTTATCGTCGGGCCGATGGCCCACGGTAACTGCATGGAGACCGTGTTGAGGCTCGTCGCAAGTCCCCGGCGCTCGGCTCTCACCAGTCCGACAGCAAATGCCTGGCGCGCGCCGGCGGTACTCCTGTTGAATGCAGACCTGAGCAGATACACGAGAGAGGCAAGCCAGTAGAACGGAATGACCGGAAGCAATAAAAGCATGAGAAGGCCGAAGGTCCTCTGGAACACGACAGACTGGACGAGACCGACATGCTCGGTCATTTTACCCGTGATCAGGGAAGCGATGCCGGTTACCACAAAGGTGAGGGCCATGACCGGAGCTATAAAGTCAGGTCCCACATGGAACTTAAGGGCGAACCAATATGCTATGAGCGGTCCGGTCATGCCGATGGCAGCACCGTTGAATACGTTGACGAACACCAGTTTGAAAAGGGCATGATTTTCTTTTTTTGTCCTGGTACGTCGTTCCTTGTGGGTTTCTGTTGCAATCCGCTGTTGACCGCCCCGGTAATTTTCCTCGGTTGCCCCTATCAGGATAAGGTCTGCAAGCGCGAGGATGCCGACCATGGCAAACAACGGACGGTAGGTCAATGCACCGCTGAACCATCGGGTCCATACGGATGGCAGGACTGCGAGCAGGGCACCGAATGCTGTCCCAAAAAATCCGAGGGCCGTATTCATACTGTAGATCAACCCCCGTTTAGACGGACGTATATTTTCCGCAAGCCATGCCTGTTCTGCGGGTGAAAACGGGCCTGCCGCCCCGTTGGCCCCGCGGCCAAACCCGCCCAGGACCGCGCTGATGCCAATCAGCCAGGGCTGTGCTGTGAGCATGGCCGTCAGAGCGCTGAGTATGAGGATGACCTGATAGACCACAAGAAACGGTTTTCTCTTCAGGCGATCGCTGCCGACACCTATCATGAGGCTGAGCAGCGCGCCGAACAGCCCTGCCACACTCAGGACGATTCCGATCGAGCTGCCCTTCCAATGCATTGCATGGAGGTACAGGGTGAAATCTACAATCAGAATACCCTGTCCGATGCTGCGTATCATGCGCGCGGCAAGGAGTTTTGCTGTCGCCGGATGGAGTTCTCTTATTTCCCGCCGAAACATAGAATTGGATAATACTATGCACGAATGGTAAAATTATCAAAATGTTCATTGCTGCTGAATTGACACGCCTGCCATGGTATAGTACAACCAACGACATACCGAGACAAAGGGGAAGCTGTTATCAAACAAAAAACATTGTTTGCCGTTCTCATTTGTTCTTTAATACTCCTGTGCTCGGGAGCATACGCCAACACCGGAAGTATGTATGGTATCGGGGCCGTTGCACCAGCTATGGGAAACGCCTTTGTAGCTCATCCGGCTGACATATCTGCAACATACTACAACCCGGCAGGACTTGCCCTCGAACGGGGGACGACGTTTTCACTCGGACTGACCTATTTTTATCCTGCGGTCTGGATCAAAGGGATCGACGGTGTTACGAGATACATCGATAACGATAGGATGATCGGGCTCACGGCTGGCATCAACACCAACGTCGGGCACATGACAGCGTATAATCAGCTTTCAGGATTATCGTTCGGACTCCTTGTGTACACGCCGCCGGACAGGGCGTACAGCGAACATGCCGTACCGGTGAGCGATCAGTCATTTGTCTTGTACGAAGATACAGCATCCCAGCTTATGCTCTTGCTCGGGCTTGGTTACCGGATAACGTCTTTTATCCGGATTGGTGTCTCTGCTCTCTTATACATGCCCGGGAAGATGACCACGCTCTACTATTTAAACACGACCACCTCTCCTCCCAGCGCAGTTCTCCTTGAGAACAGGGATCTGTCTATTTCTGCCGTTCCCGAAGCAGGTTTCATCGTGACGCCGTGGAACAGGGTGTCGATCGGTGCCGTTTACCGGGAAAAGAACAGCTCAGGACTATCAGGACTGACAACGTTTATCATCAACAATACGCCGTCACTTGCGCAAACATCCGAGGAAAAGGTCGTGACAACACCGGACCAGATCGCCATCGGTATCTCGATTACCCCTTCCTCAGCCATCCGCATCAACGCGGATCTCACGTACAATATTTGGGCGGATAGCGGTGTAACCGATACGCAGAACAACGTCCTGGGTACTGCCAACACAGCGACGCCCGCACTCGGCATAGACTACCGCGGTGTACCCCCCTGGGCATTCAGGGCAGGGTACTCGTATGTGCCGTCTCCTTTTTCCGGGCATCAGGACGGAACGAATTATGTCGATGCTGACCGGCATGTTTATTCGCTGGGTGCAGGGTACAGGTTCATTATGCCCAGGTCTGGCATAAGGACGCGGGTGGATGCCTTTGTACAGCTCCAACAGCTCGTGGTCAGGGATAACATTGAGCCACAGCCCCTTATGGATTACACCAATGGAGGACTTGTGTGGAGTTCCGGCATATCACTGACCTTCGAGTTATGAAACACCTCCTGTTCAGAATATTCTGTTGTATACTCATGTACATCGTTACCGGCACGGCGGCATACGCTGACATCGCATCGAACTTCGGACTTGGTGCAGACGCCCTTTCCATGAGTGGTGCGTATACGGGTGTTGCCGACGATTATTCTGCCTGCTACTATAATCCCGGGGGGCTTGCGTTCCAGCGCCGTCCCGTGTTTGCACACGACCGGCGCGGCACGTCGCTCTCTCTCGGCGTGGGGTACGCGGCAAGTATGCTATGGATAAAAGACCCGGGTTCCGGCAGGTCCACTGCGGATATCGCTCCTTTGCCCTTCGAACAGCTGGGGCTTACCCTCGGGCCCTCCGCACTTGCGGGACTACTGCCGGCGCGACGGGTCTATGTTGGATTTGCCTTCTATGCTCCGACGGATGCGATCATAGGATGGAAAGAACGGAATACGTCAGTTGACCGCTATTTTGTTTTTTATGATAACCAGAACAAGATATTCGGTTTTCTTGCTGCAGCAGCGTATAGGATAACCAGTCATCTTTCGATCGGTGCGGGGGCAAATATCTATGCGGCTTCCAAAACGATCACCAGCGTAAATTTTGTCCAATCGTCATTCACGCACACCGAGAACAACGTTATCCTCATCAAGGCGGCGCCGGTTGCCGGAATCATGGTCGTTCTGAAGAATGGACTGAAGATAGGGCTTAGCTACAGGGCTGAAACGAAATTCAACGATTACGGCGTCAACAACCTCTCTGCATCCGGACTGCTTATCTACACCCAGACGTTCAACTACGTACGCTTTTTCTCCCCGGAACAGTACGCTGTGGGGTTATCCTACCAGAGCAGCAGCCCTGTCCTGTTGATCTCGTTTGACGCAACCTATATGCACTGGTCGGATTTTGTTGACGAGCAGGGCGACGGCGCTCCACAAACAAGCCTGTTCGACACCGTTGTTCCAAGGTTCGGGATCCGCGCTGCCATCAAGGGCAATATCGACGTGTCTGCAGGCTATGCATTCATAAGGAGCCCGGTGCGGGATCAGACCGGCGTGACCAATTTTCTGGACAGTAACAGGCACCTCGTGTCGGCCGGTGCAAGCTATACCTTCAAGAGCGCTGGATTCTGGCACAATCCGATTCGTCTAAGTGCATATGTCCAGGATACCCTGCTGCAAACGCGTGTTGTACGCAAGATGCAGGCTGTTCCGCAGTATCAGGACGGGTATTCGTTCGGAGGCAGTGTTGTGGACACAGGGATCGAGTGCAGGTTTGTATGGTGAATCACGCAGCACATGCACCGGTGTATATGATTGCGGGGCATTGGTGCCGGCAGAAACAGGAAACGGGCGTATACCAGATAAATGACGACGGCGATTATCGGTAACTATATCCTTGGTATGCAGAAGGGGAACGCCTTTTTTAAAAAAATCAGAACATCCATGATACCGCACCGGGCCACTATACAAACGGACGGCGGTTATGGTATAGAGAATGAGTTGACAGATCGGGAATCCGCACAATGTTATCACCGAAATTCCTGGTCATACCGGAGCTGGTACGGACAACGGTGACGGGTTTCCCATACCGGTATTGGCTCAGGAGAGATGTACTTGTAAACCACACGAACAACGCGCGCGGTGCGTGATGGAATTCAGAACAGCGCAGAACCATGAAGGGAGAAGAGCATGCTGACAGAAGATGAAAAGAAGCGTTACACGCGGCAGATGATGATGGAAGGATGGGGTGAAGCCACCCAGGAAAAGCTCAAGGCCATGAAGGTCTTCATAGCAGGAGCAGGTGGCCTTGGATCGCCGGCATCGATCTATTTGACCGTCGCAGGCATTGGGAACATCGTCCTCTGCGATTTCGATGCCCCGGAACTATCGAATCTCAACCGCCAGATACTGCACGACCACACCAGGATCGGTATCAATAAGGCGATCTCGGGAAAGATGACGCTCGAAAAACTGAATCCCAATATCCGGGTTACTGCGGTCACGGACAAGATCGTCGAAGACAACGTGGATCAGCTGGTGGCAGACGCGGATATCATCATGGATTGCATGGACAACTTTCCGACGCGCTATATCCTCAATGATTGTGCGATCAGGAAACACATCCCCATGGTCTACGGGAGTATATGGGGCATCGAAGGCAGGCTGTCGTTCATCCACGTACCGGAAACACCGTGTCTGAAATGTATCTTCGAAGAAGCCCCGCCCAAGGAGGTGTTCCCGGTGCTCGGAGCAACCCCCGGCGTCATCGGGTCCCTGCAGGCACTTGAGGCAGTGAAGTATCTCACCGGTATTGGCAGGCCGCTGAAGAACAAGCTCCTGGTATGGGAAGGTGAGACGACGCAGTTCAGGACCTTTCCCCTGCACAAGAATCCTTCGTGTCCAAGCTGCGGAGGAAGGTAGCTGCTTCGTCACAGATATTTTTTATAGACATCCTTTCCCGTTCTGAGGTATAGCCTAAAAACTGGAGGAACACATGAACAGCACATATTTTAACACCTTGTTCAGCCCCGTCCGGGTGAACAAGCTCGAAATAAAAAACAGGATCGTTTTTCCTGCCATGCATCTGAATTATACACCCGATGGACACGTTACGGATCAGATGACGGCATTCTATGAGAACAGGGCAAAGGGGGGTGCGGGACTCATCGTTGTCGGCGGCTGCACGATAGACAGGGTCGGCGGGGGCCATTTTATGATCCGGCTGGATACGGACGACTTTGTGCCCGGAATGACTGTCCTGGCGGAAAGAATCCATGCACATGGTACCAAGGTATTCGCACAACTTTACCATGCCGGACGCTATGTCGCATCATGGATGATAAACGGTGAAACGCCGGTATCGGCTTCTGCAGTACCGTCAAAACTTACCAATGAGGCTCCGAAGCCGTTGACCAAAGAAGAGATACGGCAGATTCAACTGCAGTATGCGGACGCTGCCATGAGGGCAAAGAAAGCAGGCATGGACGGGATAGAGATCCTTGCATCAGCGGGCTACCTTATATGCCAGTTTCTCTCGCCTCTCACCAACCAGAGAACGGATGAATACGGGGGGTCTTTCGAAAACAGGATGCGCTTCGGCATCGAGGTGTATCAGACAATACGTGCAGCAGTCGGCGCAGATTTCGCCGTCATCATGAGGCTTTCGGGCAGCGATTTCGTCAGGGGAAGCAATACGATCAATGAGACGGTCGAATTTGCAAAAGCGCTTGAACAGGCGGGCATCAACGGGTTCAATATCACCGGCGGCTGGCATGAGACGCATGTTCCCCAGCTCACCTTCTCGGTTCCCGAGGGTGCATTTTCGTACCTTGCAATGAAGGTCAGACAGGCTGTCCGCATTCCTGTCATCGCGTCAAACAGGATAAACAATCCGAAACTCGCGGAGCGTTTCATCAATGACGGATGGGCAGATATGATTGTCATGGGCAGGGCTTTGATCGCGGATCCCCAGTTTCCTGAGAAGGCGCGCAAAGGGGAGCTGCACGAGATAAACTCGTGCATAGCCTGCAACCAGGGGTGTTTCGACAACATCTTTAATGGCCTTCCGGCGAACTGCATGGTCAATCCCATCGTCGGCAGGGAACACGAAATAAAGGTCGGCAAGACAAAGAAACCGAAGAAGATCGCGATCATCGGAGCAGGTCCCGGCGGACTTGAGGCAGCTGTAACACTCGCCAAACGGGGACATAAGGTTGATCTCTACGAAAAGGAACAGTGGATCGGCGGACAATTCAATCTTGCAAGCACGGTGCCGGACAAAGAAGGATTTTACAATCTTCTCCTGTATTACGCACACCAGCTTGAGCATCACGGTGTGAACCTTCATCTCGGAACAATGATCAGTAAAAATAAGCTCGCCAAGCTCAAGGCCGACGAGGTCATCGTTGCAACAGGCGCCAGTCCGCTGATACCGAAGATAGAGGGCCTGGCAGAAGGTCTTGAAGACGGCTTTGTCAGGCTTGCATGGGATGTCCTGGCGACCGAGTTCCCCGGTACCTCGGAGAATATCGTGATTATCGGCGGCGGGGCGGTCGGGTGTGATGTTGCCCTGTACCTTACCCAGGACGGCACCATGAACGAAAAGACGGCGCGGTTCCTGCTCGAAAATGATGCGGAAGATCCCCTGCTCGTTCAGCAGCTCCTCAAGCAGTCCACGAGAAAGGTCGTCATGCTCGAAATGCTGGATAAGACCGGCAAGGACATCGGCAGGTCTACCCGGTGGCCCATCATGCAGCAGCTGAAGCGCCGCGGTGTAAGAATGTATACCAATACCAAGGTGACAAAAATCGGCGGCGGGAAGGTGTATGCAGAAAACAACGGCCAGACCCAGGCGTTCGATGCAGGTATCGTTGTTCTGGCAACCGGCGTTGTTCCGTACAATCCCTTTGCACAATCCAAAGACAAGCGCATCCATGTTATCGGAGACGCAGGTGCAACGGCCAAGGCCCTGGATGCAATCAGGCAGGGATTCGAATTGGCGTTGACCCTCTGAAGTACGGAGACGTAAGAGCGGAAAGCTGCCGCAGTCTGCAGACATAGGTTGTTTCCTTTTCCGGAAGAAGGAAACAGTGGATGAGGAGTCAGGTGCATGAACATAAAGAAGCATGTGACAGCAGTTACCGTCGTACTGGTGACGGGCCTGTTGGCAGGTATCAGTGTCCTTGCCCAGGGGGGCAATCCGAACTGGCCCGGAACACCGGGCACCCCGAACTCGATAAAAAGTTCCGATTGGGTCCCGTACCTTCCCTGGGATCCCAATTATGCTAAGGCTGAGCCCGGGTTTGGACCGACCACCGGAACCTATTATAACTCAGGTGCAGGCGTTCTTAACGAGGACTGGAACTATTTCAGCTTCGAACCGTACCTTGTTCAGGGGACAGCATCTCTCGATACGCCGGAACAGTTGTACGGAGTCAGCGGTTTCAGTGCCGATAGGGCATGGCAGTATTCGACCGGCAACCCTCATATCCTG
>JAJYLM010000069.1 GCA_021787655.1 bacterium | reverse complement strand
CCGGTGGCGATCATGTCGTAACCGTTCGTCGCATGCGCAGGAACGGAAGCCCCCAGGAGAAGTGCACCCGCCAAAACCATGACACCGGGAAACCAAGTTCTTTGAATCTTCATTCTGTAAACCTCCTTAACCTCTATTTTTGAATACAAAATACATTATTTCAACGCCATTCATGGTGAATATCCGCCGGCATGTCAAGAAGATTATTTTTGTTTGTATATTTATAAATATAGATAGCAGGTACCTGCCGGAGAAGGACGGGGCGTTTTCAGGAGGGGAATGCCGTTGCCGGCCGGTGCGCAGCAGCACGCGGCCAGAGAGACAACCGCTCCGGTCACCGGTACCGCGGGTCGGGAGTGCCGTACCGGGTCATGCGCAGAACCACCGCGCGGCCGGAGGTTCCGTTCCAGGCTGTATGGCCATTCTTGACACCAGAGCAGGTTTTCCGTATACTGTTAAAAATAGCGATCAAGGGGGTTTGTGCCATGACGTCACGACTGGGTGAACTGCTTGTTAAGGAAAACTTAATAACGCCCGAACAGCTGAAGAAGGCCATTGAAGAACAAAAAGCCGGAGGCGGGAGGCTCGGTACGAGCCTGACGAAACTCGGCTTTGTCAGCGACGAGGAGCTCCTCTCTTTCCTGAGCAAGCAGTACAATGTCCCTGCCATCAACCTTGATGAGTTCGATATCGAGAAGGACATCGTCCGGAAGATCCCGGAGAACATAGCCCGGAAGCACATGATCCTTCCGGTGAACCAGACCGGTTCGACATTGATTATCGCGACATCGGACCCGACCAACCTGTCGATCATCGACGAAATCAAGTTCCTGACCGGCTACAACGTCGAATTCGTGGCTGCAACAGAGGCCGCCATCAAGAAGGCCATCGAGAAGTACTTCGAGGTATCGACGGACTATCAGGAGATCCTCAACGAGGCTGCGGAAGAGTATGAGGTCATCGGGGACGACGACAACATCGATGTCAAAAGCCTCGAGAAGGCGAGCGAGGAGGCCCCGGTCATCAAGCTCGTCAATTCGGTGTTGAACGACGCCATCAAGAAGGGAGCGAGCGATATCCACATAGAGCCCTATGAGAAGTCGTTCAGGATCAGGTTCAGGATAGACGGCATGCTGTACGAGATCATGAAGCCGCCGATCTCCTTAAAAAACGCCATCGCATCCAGGCTGAAGATCATGTCGAAGCTCGACATCGCCGAGCGCCGGCGGCCGCAGGACGGAAGAATCAAGATACGTCTCTCGGACGGCAAGGAGATAGATTTCCGTGTATCGGTGCTCCCGACACTTTTTGGAGAGAAGATCGTCCTCCGGCTGCTCGACAAATCGAACCTTCAGCTCGATATGACCAAGCTCGGGTTCAATGAAAAGCAGCTCAAGGATTTCAAGGAAGCCGTGCATAAGCCGTACGGCATGGTGCTCGTCACGGGCCCCACCGGCAGCGGTAAGACGACGACGCTGTACTCCGCGCTGTCAGAGCTGAACCAGATCTCCAAAAATGTCTCGACTGCCGAAGACCCGGTCGAATACAATATCCCCGGCATCAATCAGGTCCAGATGCACGAGGAGATCGGTCTGAACTTTGCCGCCTCGCTGCGGTCGTTCCTCCGGCAGGACCCCAACATCATCATGGTCGGGGAGATCCGGGACTACGAGACGGCCGAAATCGCGGTCAAGGCAGCGCTGACGGGACACCTCGTCCTGTCCACGATCCATACCAATGACGCGCCGAGCACCATCAACCGGCTGCTCAACATGGGCATAGAGCCGTTCCTCGTCGCATCGTCGGTCCATGCAATCCTTGCCCAGAGGCTGGTCAGAAAAATATGCGATAAGTGCAAAGAGGAGATCGAATTAGACAAGAAATCACTCACCGATATCGGCCTGTCAGAGGCAGAGGCAAAAGTGACGAAAACCTTCAAAGGAAAGGGCTGTACAAACTGCAGCAACACCGGCTACAAAGGCAGGATAGCGGTCTACGAGATTCTCACGATCGCCGAGGAAGTACGCGAGTTGATATTGGCTGGTGCATCTGCTAATGAGATCAAAAAGGAAGCCATTCGCGTCGGTATGATGACTATGCGCAGAAGTGCTATTGAACTCCTGAAAAAGGGCCTCACCACGATCGATGAAGTTGTAAGGGTTACGGCGAAAGACTAACACGGAGGTGGCAATGAGTTTTAACCTGCATCAATTATTGAAGGTCATGATAGAGAAGGGGGCGAGCGATCTGCACATTACGACCGGCAGTCCGCCCCAGCTGCGCATCGACGGTGAATTGACGCCGTTGAAGGTCCCTCCCCTCACAGGCACCGAGACAAAACAGCTCTGCTACAGCATCCTGACGGACGCGCAGAAACAAAAGTTCGAGCAGGACAACGAACTGGACCTCTCGTTCGGAGTCAAGGGGCTGAGCAGGTTCAGGGCGAACATGTTCATGCAGCGGGGAGCGGTTGCAGGTGCGTTCAGGACCATCCCGTTCAAGATACTCAGTTTCGAAGAACTGGGACTGCCCCCGATCGTCGCAGAGCTGACCAAGAAGGCACGGGGCATGATCCTGGTCACCGGCCCCACGGGCAGCGGCAAGACCACGACACTCGCTTCGATCATCGATAAGATCAACCAGGACCGGCACGAGCACATCATCACCATCGAGGACCCGATCGAATACCTGCACCCGCACAAGAATTGCCTCGTCAACCAGCGTGAAGTCGGTGCAGACACCCGGAATTTTTCGAACGCGCTGAAATACATCCTGCGTCAGGACCCGGACGTTGTGCTCATCGGTGAAATGCGTGACCTCGAGACCATCGAAGCTGCGCTGAACACTGCAGAAACCGGTCACCTTGTGTTTGCGACCCTGCACACCAATTCTGCGGTCCAGACCATCAACAGGATCATCGACGCCTTCCCTCCCCATCAGCAGCCGCAGGTCCGAGCACAGCTTTCCTTTGTTCTGGAGGGCGTTTTGACCCAGTCGCTCATACCGAAGTTCAATCAGCCGGGCCGTGCGCTTGCCGCTGAAGTCCTGGTACCGACACCGGCTATCCGCAACCTGATCCGGGAGGAAAAGGTGCACCAGATCTACTCGCACATGCAGGTCGGACAGGCAAAGTTCGGCATGCAGACCATGAACCAGTCCCTCTTCAATCTCTACCAGAGAAAGCTTATCACCGTCGACGACGCGATGATCTACTCGACGGACCTCGAGGAGCTGAAACAGATGCTGCAGGCCGGATCCGCAGTCCCGCCGTCTATCCAGGCACAGGCGAGGATGCAGACCGCGCAAAAAACGTTTTAACCGGAGGTAAACAATGGCTGTTTTTACATGGGAAGGTATGAAAAAAACGGGCGAGGTCATCAAGGGCAGCGTTGACGCGCAGAATGAATCCGCAGTGATAGCCCTGCTGCGACAGCAGGACATCAGGCCAATCAATATCAAAGAAAAGAAAGCAGCCATAGACCTCTCATTTCTCAATATCTTCAAGGAGAAGGTCAAGGGAAAGGACCTGTCGGTTTTCACCCGTCAGTTTGCAACCATGATCGAAGCCGGACTTCCGCTTGTCCAGTGTCTCGATATCCTGGGCGGCCAGCAGCCGAACAAGACCTTCCAGAAAACCATCAAGGACATCAAGTCTTCCATCGAAGGCGGATCGACCTTTGCAGCAGCGTTAAAGAAACACCCTGACACGTTCGATTCCCTGTATACGAACCTTGTGGCAGCCGGCGAGGTCGGCGGTATGCTCGACGCGATCCTCAGCCGTCTGGCGACCTACATAGAAAAGGCGGAGAAGCTCAAAGGCCGGGTCAAGGGCGCCATGATCTACCCGATCGTCGTGTTGTCCGTCGCTGCAGGTGCAGTTGCCATCCTCCTGCTGTTCGTCATCCCGGTATTCGCCAAGATGTTCTCAGATATTGGTGCTGCACTGCCTGCACCGACCCAGTTTGTCATGGACCTCAGCAATTTCCTGAAACACTATATTATCTTCATCATTATCGGTATCGTGGTCATCATTGCGGCTGTCCGTTCGTACTACAGGACAAAGAACGGACAGCTTGTCATCGACACGCTGCTGCTGAAGATGCCGGTGTTCGGCGATATCATCCGGAAGAATGCTGTCGCGCGGTTTACCAGAACACTTTCAACGATGATATCGAGCGGCGTTCCCATCATGGATGGACTCGAGATCGTTGCACGGACGTCCGGGAATGTGGTCGTTGAAAACGCCATTATGAAGGCACGGGAAAGTATCGCAGCCGGAAAAACCATTGCCGAGCCACTTGCAGAGACCAAGGTATTCCCGGGCATGGTCGTCCAGATGATATCCGTCGGCGAAGCCACCGGTAACATGGACGCCATGCTTTCGAAAATTGCTGATTTCTACGATGAAGAGGTCGACACTGCGGTTGCCGCAATGACGTCATTGATCGAGCCCCTTTTGATCGTGTTTCTCGGTGTCATCATCGGAGGCCTTGTCGTAGCGATGTATCTGCCGATCTTCAAGATCGCAAGTACTATCCATTGATGAGACATGATCCGCACCAGGTACCGGACGCCGCCCCGGTAGAACATCAGGAGCTCTTCAGCAGGCTGGTATGGTCAACGTGGCTGCGGATAGGCCTCGTAACGATCCTCATCGGCGGCGCAGCGCTGGCGTATGAGCACAAGGTAATATTCCAGAGAGCGCCCTGGCTGTCCCCGCTTATTATCCTTGTCATCGTCTTTTATCTTCTCAGCTTCGCCGAACTGACGATGCTGAGAAGGCATAAGAACCTTATCAGCATCGCGTACGTTGCAACCGCATGGGACACCGTGTTTGTCTCTGCACTCGTCATAGCGACCGGCGGCATCGACAGCATCTATACCTTCCTGTACCTGTTCGTGGCCATCGAGGGCGGTTTCCTGTTGTCCAAAAAGGGCGGGCTTATCTTTGCATCCGCTTCCGCTATTCTGTACGGCGTGCTTGTGGACGTCCAGTTTTACAGGCTTGTCCCCGGCTTTATCCCCCCCTCGGAAGCACCGCACCTGGTGAGGGAGGTATTCCTGAACCTTCTCACCTATATCTCCACAGCCTTTATTGTCGGTGTGCTGAGTGCGTTTCTCGGGACCAGCCTCCTCAAGGCAAAGCGTGCGCTGTCGATCAGCAGTATCGACCTCCGGCAGCTGACAAACCTGCATTCGATTATTATCAACAGCATAGACTCCGGTCTCATTACGCTCGACGAACATCTGACCATCAACACCGTCAATCCGGCGGCGACCCGGATAACCGGCTTCAGGCCCGGCGAGATAATCGGGAACCAGATCCAGGACCTGATGCCCGGGATCAGCCTCCCGTCTCCCTCTTCACGGAGGAACGAAATCATGGTCAGGAAGAAAGACCGCGGTACCATCCAGGTCGGTTACACGATGTCGCACCTGCACGACGAGAGCGGGAGGGACATCGGTGCTGTCATCGCGTTTCAGGACCTGACCGAGATGAAAAAGATGGAAGCAAAACTGAAACGTGCCGATATCCTTGCGACAGCAGGCCGGCTTGCCGCCAGCGTTGCCCATGAGATACGCAATCCGCTCGCATCGATCAGCGGAGCTGTCCAGCTCCTCATCGAGGACCTGAGGGGCAGGACCGAATTCGACAAACCCCTTGAGCTCATATCCCGGGAGGTCGCACGGATCAACAACCTGGTGACCGAGTTTCTCTCCATGGCCAGGCCCGTGACCAACATTCAGGACGGCGTTGCGGTACGCCGGATCATCGACGACGTGTTCGAGAACGTTTCCCGGAGGGACGACTTCAACCCTTCGATCGTCCTGAAGACGTCTGTCGAAGACACGGTCATCATCCGTGCAGACCAGCTGAAACTCAAGCAGGTGTTGCTCAATCTTATCCTCAATGCTATGCATGCAATAAAGGAGCAAGGCTCGATCTCGGTCGAGTGCTCCCTCAGGAACACGACCGCGCTGATCTCGGTGAGTGACACAGGCGAAGGTATGGAGGAGAATGAGGTGAAGCTATCGTTGGAACCGTTCTGGACAAAGAACCCGGGAGGTACAGGGCTCGGTCTTCCTGTGGTGCAGTCCATCGTGGAGCAGCACAACGGCACCCTCCGCGTGGAAAGTATAAAGAACAAGGGGACGATCGTGTCCATTGAACTGCCGCTGTAACGACGGGAAAGGTACGGTATGATCACTATACTCGTTGTGGACGATGATAAAAGCATGCGGGAGTTCCTCGAGCTCATCCTGAAACGGGAGCGGTACAACGTTACCTGTGCCCGGGACGGTGCAGATGCGCTCCTGCTCCTGAAAGACAACATCTTCGATCTCATCATCACGGACCTCATGATGCCTGCAATCAACGGCCTGGAACTTTTGAAAAAGGCGAAAGAACTGTACCCCGGAATCAAGGTCATCGTGATCACGGCCTTCGGTACCATCGAAACGGCGATTGAGGCCATCAAGCTCGGGGCGTACGACTATATAACAAAACCGTTCAACAACGATGACCTCCGCCTCCGGATACGTCGAGCGCTTGAGATCCAGAGGATGGAGCAGGAAAACATCCTGTTGAAACAGAAGCTCGGGATAACGGACGGAAAGTGGGACATCATCGGGGTCAGCAGTGCCATGCAGGACGTCTTTAACCTTATCGAACGGGTCAAGGATACCAGGACCAATGTCCTTCTCTACGGAGAATCCGGGACCGGCAAAGAGCTCGTTGCCCGTGCCATACATTATCAGGGGACGAGGAAGGACAAACCGTTCATACCCATCAACTGCGGCGCAATTCCCGAAAACCTCGTGGAAAGCGAGCTGTTCGGGCACAAACGGGGTGCGTTCACCGGCGCCGTCGAAAATAAAAAAGGACTGTTCCTCGAGGCCGACGGCGGGACTGTCTTCCTCGATGAAGTCGGTGAACTCCCCCTGCAGACACAGGTAAAACTGCTCAGGGTCATTCAGGACAAAAAGATCAAGCCGATCGGTGACAACGCCGAGTACCCCGTGGATGTCAGAATCATTTCTGCAACCAACAAAAACCTCAGGGAGCTGGTGAAAGAGGCGAAGTTCAGAGAGGACCTCTTTTACCGGTTGAACGTCATTCAGATAGAAATGAAGCCGTTGCGGGAAAGGAAAGACGATATTGTCCCCCTCGCACGTCATTTTCTGGACAGATACAACCGGGAGTTTTCGAAGAGCATCCGGGACTTTTCGAAAGAAACCATGGACATTCTCAAGAGTCATTTTTACCCGGGCAATATCCGGGAACTGGAAAATATCGTCGAACGGGCGGTCGCCATCGAGGCGACACCGGTGATCCTGCCGGAATCCCTCCCTGCGGACCTTGTGCGCACGGGAGAGGAGAGCGGACGCCACGGGTATACCCTCGACGACATCGCCGTCCGGTTCAACGGTGTCATCGACAACCTGCTCAACACCATTGAAAAGGGCCTGATAGAGGACGCCCTGCAGGCATGCTCGGGAGACAGGACAAAGGCATGCACCCTCCTCGGAATACCCATGCGTTCGCTCAGATACAGGATAAAAAAATACGATATTTCAGATTAAGAATGCTTGATTTATACAATAAATTCCTGTATGCAATGCCAATGCACCATGAACAGATGTGGATGAAACCTTGGAGAAAAGAAGGAGGTAAGATGAATCTGTTGAAACTATTTATTCTATCGTCAGCACTTGTACTCAGTCCCGCAGTCCTTATGGCGGCACAGTCCGGTACGCCGGACGTCCCGGTGATACCGGTACCGTCGTCGCTCCCCGTTGCCTCTGAAGCACCTGCTCCATCACCGCTGCCTTCTTCCACTGCGACCGCTGCACCGTCGTACTCCCTGAATTCGAGCACGTACCTGAGCACCTACCAGGTCGGCACCGGCACCACGACGAACAACTATCTGCCCCTGTATGAAGACCTGAATTTCAAGTATCCTGTCCTGAAACACACGCTCAGCATCGAGGCATCCGGATGGCTGAACTATGATTTTCTCACCAGTCAGTATACGCACCGGACCAACACGGACTTTGCCTATGCATACCTTAATTACACGCCGCAGCAGCTCCCCCTGAGGATCAAGCTCGGCAGGATCTACAGCTATTTCGGCTCTGCCAGCGATCAGTACGACGGCATGGAACTGATGGTGGACAACCTCGGAGGGTTCGGCATCGACGGGTTCGTCGGCAGCGAGGTGGATTCGGAACTCCACAATACCCCCGGCGGGGTCACGACCGGCGGGCGGTTGTTTTACAATGACGCCTATTTCGGCGTGGGCGGCTCCATGATGTATGCGGCAAACAACGATTCCGTTTCACAGGAACGGTGGGGGGTCGACGGCTGGATACGGCCGGTGAATATGGTCTACCTGTTCGGCAGGTATTACTACGACATGGTCGACAAGCGGGCGTACGACGGCACGCTCAAGATCTCACTGACCCCTGTGAAAAGGTTGTTTCTCGATGCGGCGTATGGACTGTTCAACCCTGCGTCCCTGATAGACAAAACAAGCATCTTCTGGGTGTTCAATACCGAATCGTACCGGAACATCAACGGTGACATAGGATACCGGATCCTCGACAACCTCTCGCTCGCAATCGAAGGAACAAAGTACATGTACAGTTCGTATGGCAATTCGTACAGCTACGGCGCCCGGCTGAACTATGACAAACTTCCCTATACGGCGGGACTGGAGCTGGACAAGGTCGATTCCAATCCGACCGATTATCTGACCACGAGGGTCTACGTGGCCAGGAATTTTGCCATGGGATTCTATGCGAATATCGATGTCATCTATGCATCATATCTCGGGATACTGAACGGGTACCGTCACAGTATTACCGGCCATGTCGCTGTCGGCAAGTCGCTGGTCCGCAACCTGAAACTCACCCTGTCCGGTGATTCGCTTGACGGGCCGTACGTCCGTCACGGCGGCTTTGCTATGTTGAGTTTAAAATACAGCTTATAAACTGGAGGCATTATGAAGAAATGGGTATTCATACTATTCCTGCTGGCCTTTTCGGCGCTCTCCTGCAACAAGGTGCTTTCGTCGGACAAGGACCGGCTCGTGTTTTCGCATAAACTGCATGTAACGGACAACGGCATCGACTGTCTCACCTGTCACGCCGGTATCGCGGCCACGACGACGGTCGCAGGCAGTTATATCCCGAAGATGGATGTATGCTTCCAGTGCCACAGTGATGCTCAGAACAAGTGCACCATGTGCCACACCGACCCCGGCAAGGCCGTCCCGTTCCCGATCGAGAAGCGGGACATCACGTTCTCCCATGAGGCACACCTGCCGCGGGTGAAGAATGACTGCACCTACTGTCACACCAGGATACCGTTTGAAGCAAAGCCGGCACCCGGGAACTTGCCGACCATGCAGGTATGCATGACGTGCCACCAAAAAGATTATGATACGCTGCACTGTTCGAAGTGCCATACCTCGCTCAGCTCCCTGCCCATTCAGCGCCTGTCCCGGTTTACGCATAACGCGGGCTTCAAGCATAACCATGGCATGCTTGCCCGGACGGACCTCCAGTCCTGCGAACAGTGCCACCAGTTGTCCTTCTGCGCCAATTGCCACAACACCAACGCAAAGATCCTGCCTGCGATACGCTATCCCGAGGCTCCGCAGCAGCCGCTCATCCACCGCGGGGACTGGCTTGCTGTCCACTCGATAGATGCCCAGCAGGACCCGATGTCGTGCTACCGCTGTCATACAGCATCGAATTGCCGGGAGTGCCATATCAGAAACGGCGTCGCTGCTGATACCTCGTCCAGCGCTGCATCGCCGCATCCGGCGGGAACGGACTTCCTGTTCAACACGGCATCGCCGCAGTTTCACGGAAGGCTGGCCCGTCAGAACATCAACACCTGCGCCGCATGCCATAGCGGCGGGGCCGATGCGATCTGTATCCAGTGCCACAAGGTCGGAGGCATCGGGGGCAATCCGCACCCGGCTGATTTCAGGTCAAGCCTCAACATGCATAAAGACCAGGTCTGTGTCGCGTGTCATGGACAGTAAGTAAAAGGCATCCGCGCGGACTATGGTTGTTACGGACGGTGGCTTGTTTTTTGTAAAACAAGTATTACTATTGTTTCTTGAAGTCGGAAGAAGCGCCGAAGAACGGTGCAGGGAAAAGACGATCCATGATTGATCTGATAAAAGTTTTACTTACAAAAAAAGGAGCTCATATGGCAGCCCCAAAAAAGAAAAAAAAGAAAACAGAAAAGCCTTTAAAGACCGGGAAACAGAAGAATTCCGGGAAAAAGAAACCGGCAGTCAAGGTAAAGAAGACGGCTGTTTCGCGGGTACAACTGAAGAAAAAAGAACCGCAAAAGAACACGAGGAAGACCACGGGTGCGAGAGTGAA
>JAJYLM010000068.1 GCA_021787655.1 bacterium | reverse complement strand
ATAATCTTGATCTGGTAGTTGTTTTCCTTTGCATTGCTCTCGTAATACCCCAGGTCACGGGTAAATTGCGGCAGCGTAACATCCGGATTTGCACATACGTCGGTGGTCAGCTCGACGCCGAGAATGTTCTTGAGCGCAAGACCTGCTATCTTCACATTGTTCTGTGCCGCGATGAACTGGGGTTGAAGGTTGGACAGGCTGACGCTCGCATTCAGCATATCGAGCTCGGAAGATTCCCCTGCGCTGTAGCGGTCCTTGGTAACCCGTTCATGCTCGGCAGCAAGGTCGATGGAGTGCTGCAGGACATCCACAGACTCGGACGCCAGCAGCAAATTATAGTATGCCTTTTTGACCTGGTAGACGACCTCCTGCTTTTCCGCCTGCTCCTGCTCACGCGCGGAGTCGTACATGTTCCGGGCCGCTTCGTAATTGTGGTAGATCATGCCCCCGGCAAACAAGGTCCATGTACCGGTGAATCCGGCATTATACTCGAACGTGGTGTCGAGCCTGACGTTGAGCGGCGACGGCGGCAAAGAACCGAGGCCCGGCATTGATCCGAATGCACCGGCGGGTATGGGAATATAAGGAACCTGGTGGGTAAATATATACATTGCCGAAGCTGAGATGTCCGGCATAAAACCGCCCCGTGCCTGAACGACACGCGCCCATGCCGCATCTTTTTCCTGCTCCGCCTGCTTTATGGTTTTATTGTTGCTGATCGCAAGCCTGAGCGCATCGTCGAGGTTCAAGGTCTCGCATGCCTGGACACTGAGCGGAAGCCCCACGGCAACCAGCAGTACAACAGCTGTTAGGATTTTTATCTTCATGTATCTCCTCATTTCGCCTTTAATATGCCGGATGATAGAATACTGAGCACGTTCTCCGCAACAAATGCAGGAGGAAAGGTCTCCTTCGTTATGACCCCCCGGTGAATAATCTGCTGTACAGCTCCGAAGATCATGGAACTCACGATACCGGAATTTACCGTGTCCTTGATTTCTCCGTCGTGCTGCGCCTGTTCCAGCAGTTTGGTGATTTCATTGTATTTTTCAGTAAAATCATTCGTCAGATGTTTCTTGAGTTTGCGTGCAAAGACCTTTTTAACATTTATCCATTCGGTGAAGACGATCGCAAAAAAATCGTTATTGACGCCGAAATACTCTATCCATGCCGTAATCATTGCGGACAGGATTTCGAGATAACCCTGCTTGTTCCGGAGTTTTTCTTCATAGAAACCGTTGAATTCGCTCAGTTTGTACAGAATTGCGTTATAGTACAGGTCATCCTTGCTTTTAAAGTATTGATAGAGTGTTCCCACGCCCATCTCGACTGCATTGGCAATATCGTGCATCGTAGCTTCGTAAAAACCCTTTTCTGAAAATACCTTTATGGAAGCTTCGATGATTTCCTGGTTCTTCCTCAGCTTTTCCCGCTCTTTTCTGGTTAACTTCAACGATCAGTCCTTCTCTTCAAATCTTTATTCATTTTATGAATTGTGCTTCTGAAGTAAGAATAATAATTCAAACTTATTCTGTCAAGTAGTTGCGATCGGCCTCCGGTGAGGGGACACCGGCACAGAAACGGCTGTTGGTATATATTGACTATTTTGTTATTATAATTATACTCATCTGTAACATTATGGAACGGAGAAAGTCGGACAGAAATAGTTTAAAAATAATGATAGACTATCTCAAGGACGGAGATATCGAGGTAGGCTCTACCCGGGACATCAGTACCGGAGGAATGTATCTTGAAACTACCAGTTCATTGAAACCAGGGAGCATCGTCTTTGTCGATTTCTTTTTACCCGGGATCCGGAAGAAGTTTAAGCTCAAAGGCAAGGTTGTCTGGACAAAAAGGGGTGAAGACGCATTCGGCGAAACGAAGCCGGGCATCGGTATAGAATTCATTCAGCTCGATGAAGAAAATACGCAGCATCTGAGTGCAGGAATCAATAAAATACGGGGGAACCATGAGGACAAGTAAAAAGGCAACCGAAAAGCTACGGCAGACGGATGTTGACAAACTGACGCTGGGACAGCGGATACGTTTGATACGGGGAGACAAAACACAGACCGATTTCGGCAATCTGCTCGGTAAATCGCAGGATGCCATCAGTGTTTACGAGACCGATCAGGTGACACCGTCGCTCAATATACTTGCGAAGATAGCAGAAATGGGAAATGTGACGGTGGACTGGCTGTTTTACGGACCCGCCCATAAAGCGCACAAAGACATGGATCAAAGCTTCGTTTTCAACGGCCGTATCATAAAACAGAGAGCACCGGAATGGCTTGTTCTTGAGAAACTGGTCAATATCAATGACGAAAAGACGAAAGACAAGATTGTCGAACTCATAACAAGCTACATCAATATCGAGAAAAAGGGCAAAGCTCAGTAATGGCAGCCTATGACGCCACACAGATAAAGGTACTGGAAGGGCTTGAAGCTGTCAGAAAACGTCCCGCCATGTATATCGGCAACACCTCGGAAGGCGGGTTGCACCACCTGGTCTACGAGATCGTCGACAACAGCATCGACGAAGCCCTGGCAGGATTCTGTACCAGGGTCAGTGTCATCATCCATGTCGACGGCAGTGTAACCGTTGACGATAACGGCAGGGGCATACCCACGGACCTGCATAAAGAAGAGGGACGTTCTGCAGCAGAGGTCGTCATGACGAAACTGCATGCAGGCGGCAAGTTCGACAACAAGGTTTACAAGGTTTCGGGCGGGCTCCACGGTGTCGGGGTATCCGTCGTCAATGCGCTCTCTGAAGACCTCGATCTTGAGATCCGGAGGGACGGGAAGAAATTCCACCAGAAGTATGCCCATGGCGACCCTGTCGAAGCCATCAAGGTCGTCGGAAAATCCGACTCGACAGGGACAAAGATCCGGTTCAAACCAGACTCTGCGATATTCGAAACCACCACCTTCAGTTTTGATACCCTCTCCGCCCGGCTGCGGGAGCTTGCGTTTCTCAACCCCGGCGTCAAGATCTCCATCTCCGACGAGAGGACCGGAAAATCAAATGTGTTCGAGTATGCAGGCGGACTTATCGAATTCGTCCAGCACCTCAACAAAAACAAAACGCTCATTCATACGAAGCCATTTTTCTTCAATTTCAAAAAAGACCAGGTCGAATTCGAGTGCGCACTGCAGTACAACGATGGTTATAATGAAACCATCCACTCGTACGCGAACAATATCAGTACGCATGACGGCGGAAGCCACCTCTCCGGTTTCAAAGCGGCGCTGACCAGGGCGATCAACAAATATGCCATCGAAAGCGGGCTCATCAAGCAATCGGACGTCGAGATCAGCGGTGAAGACATCCGGGAAGGCTTGACAGCGGTCATCAGCATCAAACTGCCGGATCCCCAGTTCGAAGGGCAGACCAAGGAACGGCTCGGCAACACGGAAATCAAGGGTATTGTTGAATCACAGGCGAATGACAAGCTTTTTTCCCTGTTCGAAGAAAACCCCCAGATAGCAAAAAACATCATCAAGAAGGTGATCGATGCCGCGCGGGCGCGGGAAGCTGCACGCAAAGCACGCGAACTGGTGCGGAGAAAGAATGCGCTCTCCGGAGGTTCGCTCCCGGGTAAGCTCGCGGACTGCCAGGAAAAAGACCCGGCACTGAGCGAACTGTTCATCGTCGAGGGAGATTCCGCAGGAGGATCCGCAAAACAGGGAAGGGACCGGAAAAACCAGGCCATCCTCCCTTTAAAGGGAAAGATCCTGAACGTGGAAAAGGCGAGGTTCGAGCAGATGCTTGCATCGGAAGAAATCAGGGTGCTTATTTCTGCAATGGGAACGGGTATCGGAAATGAAGACAAGGACCTGACGAAATTACGGTATCATAAGATTATCATCATGACGGATGCAGATATCGACGGGTCCCACATACGGACCTTGCTCCTCACCTTCTTTTTCAGACATTTTCCCGAGCTCATTGAGCGGAACTATGTGTACATCGCACAACCTCCGCTGTACATGATCAAGAAAGGAAACTCCCAGAGGTTTCTGAAAGACGATGCAGATTTGAAAAAGGTGCTCCTCGAAGAAGGCGTCGGAAAAATCCGCGTCTCACTCAACAACGGCAAACAACCGGACACCGCTGTCCTCATCAAGAGCCTGCTGAGTGCCGTCCAGTATTACGATATGCTTGAAAAGATCAGCCGCGAACGCAATACAGAACTCCTCGACTTTTTCATCGCTCAGGGCATGGAGGAACTGTTTCCGCAGGAAAAAAGCAACAAGACCCTGGTGGAGAAGTTCATCGCGGAGTTCAAAAAAGCAACCGGCAAGATCCTGACGATAACAGAAGAGCTCAACGGTGACGATAACCTGAAACTAACCATGGTCATCAGCGACAAAGGCGTCATCAGAAAGATGCACTTCGACACGAACTTCATTCAATCGCCTGAGTACCAGACGCTGAAGAATCTCTACCGCTCCATCCTGGACAGAATACCGCCGCCCTACACCGTCCATGAAGACACGAACAAGGTATCCATCGGCACGGTAAAGGGGCTGATAGAGTATTGCATGGAGCATGCACAAAAGGGCCTCAGCATCCAGCGGTACAAGGGACTCGGTGAAATGAACCCCGAACAGCTCTGGGAAACGACCATGAACCCTGAGAAGAGGATCATGGTTCAGGTCCGCATCGAAGACGCGGTCGCTGCGGACGAAATCTTTACGATACTGATGGGCGACAATGTCCAGGCACGGAGAAGCTTCATAGAAGACAACGCCCTGTACGTCGTCAACCTCGATATATAGCCATGAGCATACGGAACGTGCTGAAAAAACATAAGGCAGAATTCTACCTCGGTCTCCTCTCGCTGTATGCAGTGATTCTGCTCCTCGGGGCAATCAGCGAGGTCTTCAACCTCGGATGGTTCCGCTGGCTCGGTCCCTGGTAACCGTCATCCCCTCCTGTCAAACTCGACGTACGCATAGACATTATGGTTGTGGATGGATTCGAGGTTTTCCGCTTCGACGGAAAAGCTGACAATCTTTTTGTTTTTCTTCAGCTTCTTTGCCACTTCCCTGACGACGTCCTCCACGAACATCGGGTTGTTGTACGAATGCTCGGTAATATACTTTTCATCCGGCCGTTTGAGCAGCGAGAACAACTCCGCCGAAGATGAGCCCTCCACAATATCGACAACCTCTTCGATCCAGACGAGCCCCGTAAACCGGAGGTGCACCGTAACAAAACTTCGCTGGTTGTGCGCACCGTACCTGCTGATCTCCTTTGAACAGGGGCACAGGGTCAAAACGGGAACAGAGACAACAAGAATAAAATCCGATCCCGCCTTGTTTTTGACGCCGATGAACTTGCAGGTATATTCCATCAGACTCGGCGATCGCGTGACCGGTGATTTTTTTTCCACAAAATACGGAAACTCGATCTCCAGGTGCGCAGAATTAGCATTGAACCGTTTCTGCATGCTGCCGAGGATCTCCGGAAAGTCCTTGATATTGATATTGCCCCTGTGCTCGTTGAGGATCTCAACGAACCTGCTCATGTGCGTACCTTTAAACTGCTGGGGAAGGTCGACGTACATGTTGATGCTCGCTATCGTATGCTGCAGGTCGTTTTTTCTGTCGAGTACGACAATCGGATACCTGATGTTCTTGATCCCCACCTTGTCGATACCGATGCCCCTGTGATCAAACGTATTCTGTATGTCCTTCATGGAATGCTTCGACTCCCTTCTCACGATCTATGTGCCGGGCCTGTAAACAGCCCAGTTATCGCCGGTTTCCCACACCTTTACCGAGACGATCGAGACATGATCCGGCAGATGCGGCCCGAGCTCCCGGAACAGGTGCTCCGCGATGTTCTCAGCAGACGGTTCGATACCGGTAAAAGGTTCTATGTCGTTGAGATACCCGTGATCGAGCCTGCCAAGGAGCGCATCGAGCAGCTGTTTCAGCAGGGAGAAGTCCACGAGCATACCGTCCACAAGGCGGTCCCCCTGCACCACAACCTCAACGGTATAGTTGTGTCCGTGCAGGTTCTCGCACTTGCCGTTGTAATTCCGCAGCCGGTGTGCTGCAGAGAACCTCCTCACGACGCCAAGCTCATACATGGTGCACCATTGTTCATGCCCTCCCGAACACCAGGATTTTCCGGAACGATCCGTCCGGCAGGTTCGTAACAAACTCATCGCATTGCTGCAGGCCGGGCAGGTTGTCCACTGCATCGTCCTTCTTCGATTTCATCGCAATCAGCTTTCCGTTGTCTCTCATATACGGCAGTGCCAGGACTGCAAGCCTGTCCAGGGGGAACGATGCCCGCGATATCACAACATCAAAGCTCTTCCCCATGAGTTCCTGAAAGTCCTTTGCCTCGGCACGCTGGTGCAGTGCTGTTGCCCCCTGCAGCTTCAGAATGTTGATCACGGAATTGATAAAATTTATTTTTTTAAGCCGCGCATCGAGCATCACCAGCTTGACAGAGTGCAGCACAATTTTGATGGGCAGCCCGGGAAACCCTGCTCCGCTCCCGATATCCAGAATAAAATCACGCTCTCCTATAAACCGCAGCGGAATCAATGAATCAATGAAGTGTTTTATCACGATGTCCGGCTCATCTTCTATCGCCGTAAGGTTGATGTACTGGTTCCATCTCTGCAGCTCGTCCATATAACGTTCGAATGCATCGAGTGAGCTTCCCGGATCAGCAGCCCTGCTGTTCTGTTTCAAAAATGACTCCAGGAGAACCCTGTTTTCCGGCGTCATGGTCGGTGCGCCCGGCAGGCCTGCTTCAGCCGTTTTTCCTGGTCATGTCCATGGACATATCCCGGTAAATTATAATTTTCGTGGGGTAGATTTTTATATACCCTTTTTTCTGCCATGATGAAAAGATGCGGGACACCGTCTCACGCGTGCTGCCGATCGCATTGGCGATATCCTGACGTTTGATATTTCCGCTTATCACGGTGCAGTATCCTTCCCGCTTTCCCTCTTCTTTGATACGGGTGTTAATATACTTCATCAGCCGTTCATAGACATTCAGGAGCGCGAAATCCTCTATCATTGCGTCAGCTTCCCTGACGCGTACACTCATATCCTTCAGTATTTTTATCGCTATCTCCGGAGTCGTTTTTAAAACATTCAAAAAATCGTTCCGTTTGAGCACAATAAATTCCGTGTTTTCAATGGTGATTGCATTGGCAGAACGCGGCATACCGTCAAGCAGCGACATCTCGCCGAAGAACTGCCCCTCTCTGAGGACTGCGAGGGTAATTTCCCTGCCCGTGCTCGAATAACGGTATATGCGAACCCCGCCTTTGAGGATCAAATACAGGGCATCACCGGGATCATCCTGATGGAACAGCTCTGTTTTTCTGGGCATGTGCTGCTCCCGCATGTACGGTGACAACCGTTCAAACTCGGTCTGCGACAGCTCTGCAAAGATACCGCTTTGCTTGATTGCACGCTGAATCATATGCCATATAAACATCATACTTCTCGTAAAGTCAACCCACTGCAGACGGGCGGCAGGCATGGAGCGGATACCGCCTGCCCGTGTCATCGTCTGCTGCGGAACACAAAACCTGCACGCCTGACAAACGACGGTCGTTCGCCGGGCCGTTCTAAAGTTGACCTCTTTATATTTCATTTAAAATGATGTATAGTGTATCAATATGCAAGGAGGCAGTATGGTTAAAACATTGAGGTATATGCTACTGGTACTCGCTGCGGTTTCTGTTGCCGGCTGCACTCGTGAAATTCCCAAACAGGTACTTTCGAATGTCGACCCTTCAATAAGGTTCAGTATGCTCATTGCGGATCCGTCGGCATATATCGGTAAAACGGTGATGGCCGGAGGCGAGATTGTAAATTCCGTCAACACAAGCAGCGGCGTCACGACCGTAGAAATCATGCAGCTGCCGATCGATAACCAGTACAGACCCGAACGCGGTGATCGCTCGGACGGGAGGTTTATAGCATCCTACAACGGCTACCTTGAGACACAGATCTTCAGACCCGGCAGATATGTTACGGTCGTCGGTGTCGTTGCACCGCCGCACAAGGGTGCCATCGGGAGCATGCCCTACGTTTTTCCCGTTATCAATACAACCTTCATCAAGCTCTGGCCTCTGCACTCGGGGAGTTCTTTGCCGGCATATTCCATCGGGCTGGGGTTCGATTACGGCCCTGCCTTTTATCCACCCTGGGGATTTTATCCGTACGGACCATTCTGGTACTGATGACGTATGGTAAGCAGACACCATGTCCGGAGGCCTGACCATTAACGGGAGACTCGTTCGTGAAACAGACAGACACCGGGTTGGCAGGACGCTTTTTTCTTTCTTTTCAAGCCCCCTGCAGGCAATGGTTCTGGCCAACGCCGCACTGGCAGGCATACTCTGTCTCGCTGCTGTCACGCCCGCCTTCGGTGCAGGAAAGACTTTCGTTCCGGAACACCTGTACCACCATGCCGTGCAGAACTATTACATCCTCAACTCGAGCAAACAGAAACAGCAGTACAGGGACACCTGGCTCCGCGTTATTCATGAGTTTGAGCAGATCTATAAAAAATATCCCCGCAGCAGGTACGCACCCAGAGCGCTCTACAACGTCGGAAACCTCTACAACAATCTCTACACACGTTCATTCCTGGAGAAGGACCTCGATGCAAGCGTAACTGCCTTTACAACCCTCCAGCAGCAGTATGCAAAGAACACCCTTTCTGATGATGCCTTGTTCAAGATCGCAGAAATATACAGGACAAAAAAGGGCGACACCGAAACAGCTCTGCACTTTTACAAGCTGATACTCAGGGATTATCCGGACAGCAATTCAGCTCCCATGGCACGGATCTGGACCGCAAAACTCGGGGGCAACGTGCCGCCCCAGAAACAACCGGCCGTCAAAAAGCCCCTCTCTGTATTGAACGGCATCAAGGTCTGGTCTGCCGGTGATTACACGCGGGTGGTCATCAATGTTTCGAACGAAGTCGTTTATTCCGGACATCTGTTGGAACAGACAGATAATGCCCTGCCCGGCAAAAGAATCTACGTCGATCTCAAGGGTACCATGGTAACCTCCGGCACAACTCCCCTTTCTGTGAAAGACGGAATCGTCGAAGAGGTGCGGGCGGGACAGTTCAACGACAACACTGCCCGGGTCGTGCTCGATGTCGGGAACATTGACGATTATACGATATTCAACCTCGAGGATCCGTTCAGAATCATCATTGATGTCAAGGGTAAAAAAGCGGGCACACAGATCACTCCTGAGGTGCAGGGGCTGCAACAGACTGCTGCAACGGCCCGTCAGGCAAGGGGGAAAGAATCCAGCAAGGGGCTTTCGATTGCAAAAATCATACAAGACTACGAGATATTCCATAAACAGCCGGAACCAGCGGCACAGCCGGTGAATACCGGCATTCAGCGCGGCAATTCCATACGGAAGATCGTTATCGACCCCGGGCACGGAGGTCATGACCCCGGAGCAACAGGCCCGGACGGCATCAAGGAAAAGAACATAACACTCAGAATCGGCACCATGCTCGCAGACAAGCTCAGGTCCATGGGCTTCGACGTTATCATGACGCGGGACAAAGATGTATTCATTCCCCTCGAGGAACGGACCGCCATTGCCAACATGAGCAATGCGGATATTTTCATATCCATTCATGCCAACGCAAGTCTGAGCCGCCGGGCAAAAGGAATAACGACATACTATCTGAGCACAACGCACGACAGGGCATCCATGCTCGTTGCCGCCCGGGAAAATGCAACATCCACAAAAAAGTTGAGCGACCTGCAGCTCATCCTCGAAGACCTCATGAAAACTGCAAAGATAAACGAATCTGCAGTTTTTGCAAGCGATATCCAGCACAACATGGTCAGAAGTTTACGCAAGGATGGTTACTCAACGCCGGATCTCGGGGTGCGGAGTGCGCCGTTTTTTGTGCTGATGCACGCGAATATGCCCAGTATCCTCATCGAGACGTCGTTTGTGACAAATCCCGTTGAAGAGCATCTGCTGCTTCAAAAACGGTATGAAGAGAGCATTGTCGACGGAGTGGTCAGGGGCATACTCCAGTACGGAACGAAAATGAAGATGGCTGAGCAATAATAATATCCGGAGTGCTGTTCAGAACGTTCTTATGCATACCCACGCTTATTACATGGACATGGCACTGGAAGAAGCACGAGCTGCCGAGGAGCAGGGAGAGGTGCCGGTCGGGGCGGTCGCGGTGTTCGGAAACAGGGTGCTGGCACGGACGCACAACAGCGTCATCACGCAGCATGACCCGTCAGCCCATGCAGAGATACTGGCATTGCGCCAGGCAGGACTGGCACTGGGCAACTACCGTCTCAACGGGGTAAGCCTGTACGTGACCATCGAGCCGTGCATCATGTGTGCAGGTGCAATGCTCCACGCGAGGATCCATCAGCTCGTTTTCGGCGCGTATGATGAAAAAGCAGGCGCAGTATCGCTGTTGGATCTCTTCGACGACACGAGGTTGAACCACAGGATCGAGGTTCTCCCGGGCGTCAGAGAGCGTGAAACAGCACGGCTGCTGCAAGACTTTTTCAAGAAAAGAAGAAGTTCATAACCGGCACTGGCCCGGGCTTCAGCAAAACCCGGCTTTAAAGACCGTTCGCCGGGGACATATTTCTGACAGCCCGCCGAACAGTCCAGCTACAT
>JAJYLM010000067.1 GCA_021787655.1 bacterium | reverse complement strand
GTCTTCATGTACGCCGGGACAAGCCCTGCCTGCCAGTCATGCGCATGAACGACGTCCGGCTTGATCGCCAATCCTTTGAGGAGTTCGATGACAGCGCGCGAAAAGAATATGAACCGTTCAGCATTGTCAGGATAATCCGTGCCGCTCTTATCGACATAGAGTCCGTCCCTGGAGAACAGGGCATCGTTGGCGATAAAATACGCCCGTGCATGGTCGTTGATCCGCAGGGAATAGATATCGGCCGGCACTGTCTGACCGTTGAGTCTGATGGTGAGCGAGAGTTCCTCACGTTCCGGTTTGTAGGCGGATGCGACGGACGGATACAGCGGCGAAACGATGATGACGTCGTTCCCCCTGTCCGCCAGTGCCAGCGGGAGCGCGCCCAGGACGTCTGCGAGGCCGCCGGTTTTCGAGTAGGGTACGACTTCCGAGCCGGCGTGCACGATGATCATGATATCTCCCGCAGGTATGCTGCGGCCTGTTCCGGGGACGTCGGGTTGATGAAGAAGCCCGTTCCCCATTCGAAGCCCGCGACCTTGGTCAGGACCGGGATGATCTCGAAGTGCCAGTGGTAGTATTCGAAATGTTCTGCAGTCAGCGGCGAGGTATGGAGGATGAAGTTGAACGACGGGTAGTTCAGCGCCTTGTCGAGTTTTCCGATGACCTCAAGGAAAATATTCGAGAGGCTCTCCAGCATGTCGTGCGAGGTCGCCTCGTAGTGCGAGAAATGCCGCCTCGGCAGAAGCCAGGTCTCGAACGGGAACCGGGAAGCGTAGGGCGTGAATGCGATGAAGTCCACGTTCTGCGTCACGAGCCTGTCCTTCTCTGCGATCTCCTGCCGTATCATGTCGCAGAAGATGCACCGCTCCTTGTAGTCGAAGTAATCCTTCGAGCCATGGAGTTCTTCTTCCACGGTTATCGGAATGATGGGCAGTGCGATGAGCTGCGAATGCGTGTGCTCGAGAGATGCACCGGCTGCTTCTCCCTGGTTCTTGAATATCAGGATGTACTTGAACCGTTTGTCGCGTTTCAGGTCCCGGATCCGTTCCCGGTATGTCCACAGCACGTCCTTCATGGTCTCGACCGAGAATGCGGACATGAGCTTGGTGTGCTCGTTGGTCTCGATGATGACCTCGTGCGCCCCGATGCCGTTCATCTTGTCGTACATGCCGTTTCCTTCCCTGTCCAGATCGCCTTCTATCTGGAGCGCCGGGAATTTGTTCGGGACCACGCGCAATGACCAGCCGGGCTTGTCCGGGTGGCTGCCGTCTTTTCTGATGGCAAGAATCTCGTGCGGCGTTTTGTCCTCGTTGCCGTAATCGAACGGGCAGAAGGCGTTCTCAGCCTTTTCCACGTGCTTGTTGTTGAAATCGGACGGGCGTTTCGAACGCTCGGACGATATGATGACCCATCGTCCTAATATCGGGTCTTTTCTTAGTTCAGACATTACATTCTCCTTGAGTCGGAAGGTCCCTCTCCGGACTCTGTATCATAAAAATCGACCGGTATGGTAATCCCTCTGCTTTCTCCGGGGGCCATATCCAGGTTATAGACAAGCAGGAAGCATGTTCCCTGGTATGTCCGCTCAATACCGCTCTCGGAGGCCGATACAGTCTCCACGGGGAAGGCAAGCAATGCCGATACCGACGGCGTTGATATTGTTATGCCCATTTTTTGCCACATATCAAGCAATTCGATACTGTCAATACCGGGATACTCGAGAAAGTCCGCCATGCCCCTGCTCTCCCTGCCGTCGGGCCTGTTGATGACGACGGTACGCTGGCTGTCGGTCCCCAGCAGTGTCAGGTTCAGTTCGACGAGCATTGCCGTCTCGATCCGGATGTCCGACCTGTTGGTGATCCGGTAGCCGGCCTCCAGCCGACTGTCCAGCAGCCGGAAATTTTTCTCCATGCGCAGCGGGAGCGACCTGCTGTCGTACAGGAGGTGCCCGTCCCGGGACAACAACACGGTGTTACCCTCGTGCTTCAGCAGGTCGTGGTGCTCCAGCGTAAAATCACCGAGATCGATGTAGTCGTTCCTGGAGAGCCGGTCGAGAACAACGGCATGCCGCGGCAGAAAATGTTCCACGAAACTGTACCGCGGGTGCCAGTCATAGATCAGTTTCTGTCCGAGGTTGTCTTCCTTGGCAGTGACCCGGTCGTGGATGGTGACCGGTGCAGCCGCAGCGGTCTGGTTCGTCTGGTTCTCGGCGACCAGGTCGTGGTACGCCTCTTTGCGCCGGGTCATCACGTTCGTGAGATTGAAATTCCTGTCCCGGATATCAATCTCAAGCAGCGATCCTCCTTTTGCCGGTCCAACGTACACCGAGAGGTGCTTGTTTTTCAAAATGAGTTCGTCCTCGCCGTCAAGGTCGATGTCGAGCGTGCTGAACGATACGTTGTGCGATTGGGAGCGGCGTTCGTCGATCATTGCCTCGGCTTTCAGCAGGTGTTCGTACACCGCATGGCGCAGGTAGTTCAGGTAAACGCCGCCGAACAGCCCATGCCAGTAAACGCAGTTGGACTGCGACTTGAAGACCTCGCGCCGCGCCTCGTCCAGCCGGATGCCTATCCTCGCCTCCATGGCCGAGAGCATGGTACTGACCTGCAGCATTCGTTTATGCATCCAGTTGCTTTCCGGGTATTTCACAAGGAAGTTGTCCCAGAAGCCGCCCCTGACGAAGGGATTAGCGGCAAGGTCGATGCCTGCGGCGTTCAGGGAGGACTTGAACAGCTTCAATCGTTGACCTGCTTCGGCAGGCAGTGCCCAGTCGAGCATCTCCTCGTAGGAGGCCGACGGAAGGTAGATTCTCCCCACCGGAGCGCGGGTCTCCAGCTCTTCACCCTGGGTCGTGATGTTGAGCCAGTCGGTCTGTTTTTCGAGCCCGGTAAAGAAGCGCTCCAGCCAGCCCTGTTCGAAGACCCATGCGTAGGTACCGGGCCAAAGTCCGAATTTTTCCCCGTCATCGGCATAGGTCACAGAATGCACGGAACCGCTGTCCCTGAAGCGCTTCAGGATGTCGATCACCTGTGACGGTTCCTTGAAGGGTATCGCGTACCGGAGCTGTTTCTGGATTGGGAACAGGTACAGCGGGTGTCCCGCACGCTCGGTGATGGAGAACCCGTGGATGTCCTTCTCCTCGAGGCCGGCATAGGAGAAATGGGTGTCATCGACGGTCGTATACCTGATGCCGAGGTCCGACAGGAGTACCGGAAGAAACGGGTCCCAGACCCGTTCTGTCAGCCAGATGCCGCGGGGGTTTTGCTTGAAGCGCGTCCTGATAAACTGGTTCATCATCGCGATCTGACCGGCTGCGTCCTCCTGCGTCAGGATCTCGAGGATCGGTTCGTAGTATCCGCCGGAGATAAGTTCCACCTGATCGCGGTCCACGAGCCGTTCTATGTCGGTGATGAACGCGGGCTCGTTGACCGTAATCCAGTCCCACACAGGACCGGACAGGTGCAGGCCGAACCTGACCGCAGGATGCCGCAGCAGTGCCTTGATCAGGGGCCGGTAGCTTTTCCCGAAGGCCTCCCTGAACACGCCGTCGAAGTTGCCGACGGGCTGATGACAGTGCACGGAGAAATGAAAATCGAGCTTGTCCATCAGACGCTCCACATCTTTTTCGGGTAGTCCTGGTCCGGGACGACAATGCCGATGATGCCCTTGGCAGGATACTTCTCGAGTTCAACGTCCCCGTCGCGCGCACTGATGATCATGTTGAGCTTCAGGCCCGGCGTTGCCTGGATGTCCGCGAACGGGATCTTCAGCTCGATGATCTTCCGGATTGCGATGGAATCGCTGACCTTGACGAAATCGAAGACGATCTGGTCTTTTGCATAGTGCAGTTCGTAGTACGGCTTTGAATCGAGGATGTGTTTGATCGGAATGATGACGCGGTATTCAAAGCTGTGATCGAAGATATTGATCGCAAAGAACACATTGTATTTCTCGTTTTCGATCTTCGTCCTGTTGTGATCGATGCGCAGGTACAGGTTGTCCGGATCGAAGCCGTAATAGATCCGGTGCGCAAACGGCTCAGGATTGTGCCTGCCGGTCGTCGAGATGTTGTAGCAGACAGCACCGCCCGCCCATTCGTAGTAGTCCGTCGGTACGCCGTCGAGCTTCGGTGTTATGAAACCGAGCGGCTGCTCGTTGAGCTGGGCCTCGGAAAGGGCGATGACCGGGGTGTGGAGAAAATCGAGCATGGGCTTTTTTATGATCTCCAGAACCTTCTTGAGGTTCTTCCGGAACAGACGGTCGAACTCTTCTTCGTTCGCCGTGTAGAAGGTGTCCCCGTACCACCAGAACCAGTCGCTTCCCTCGGCAGTATACAGGTGTTTTAACGCCCGTTGCGTCTGTTCCGCGGAGAGTCCCTGGGCGTTCTGTTTGAAATATTCGCGGGTGGCACCGAGGTAGTCCCACGCGAGGTTTTTTTCTTCCTGGCCGATCCAAATGTCGAACCGCTTGTTGATCCACGAACCGGTCGCAAGGTTGTCGATGGTGTCCGCAGGCTTGTGAGACCCGAGGTACGACGATATGGTCGTCGTCTGTATCTCTTCCGTTTTTTCAAGCATGCCGTACATGCTGTTGAGGAACCGCCTGCCGCCGTAGATGTAGTATTCCCACGGGTTTTCGCCGTCCAAAGCGATGACGACGATGCCGTCATCCATATGCTTGCCGGTAAGGTAGTTCCTGACCCCCAGGATTTGCCGCCGCAGTTCTTCGACAGCGTCTTCCCGGAGCGCATAGCGTGCACAGTCGAAGCTGATGAAATTGGAGATGCCTTTGTCCCTGAACACGATCGAGATGTCGGCATTCTTGTAGACCGCCCGGTACGGCTTGTACAGGTACTCGCCTGCGCGTTCCTTATTGATGGATGCGAACAAAAGTTCCTCGTCGCTGACCATCCACTCAAAGCCTGCCTCGCGTACCATGGGGATGATCTCCGGCGACACGGAACCCTCGGACGGCCACAGACCTTTCGGTGCTACGCCCAGGTGGTCCGCGATGTACTGCCTGCCCAGCTTCAACTGTGCAAGGACGTCTTCCGGATAGCTCACCCGCTTGGGCAGGACAGCCTTGGGCATGCACCTGCGCGCCGTATCGGAATCATACAGCAGCGGCATGATGGTGTGATAGAAGGGGCTGGTCGTTATCTCGATCTGTCCCGCGGTGTGCAGGTCCCGGTACAGGGGGAACAGCTTCCGTATGATTTCGAGCTGTGTATCGAGCACATACTTCTTGTCCTGTTCCGTGAAGCCCTTTTGCTTTTCTTTCAGCGCGGCAAGCTGCGGATAGTCGTTCACTGCCATGAAGCCGAACCACGAGAGGTTGAACCATACCTGGAGATCGAGGATATCCTGCTTGTTGAACGTGGCGGCCATGTTTTCGATATCGAGGTCATTGGGGCTCTTACCCCGTTTGAGCAGCAGTTCGAAATAGCGGGGGTAGGGCTTGACCATGGTTTCCCAGTTGCTCATGAAAAAATATTTCAGGATGAATGCCTTGTCGTCGGTATCCAGATCTGCAGCGGGTTTTACCGAATACTCATAGAAGACGTCCTGAGCGCTGCCCGAAGCATAGTCTGCCAGCTGCTCAACGAGCGAGGGGACCATGTTGATGTTGACCCTGATGCCGGGGTACTGTTTCACGACCGACGGCATGTCATAGTATGCCTTTATCCCGTGAAGCCGCACCCACGGGAGTGTGTACTTGCCCGTAAAAGGGTCCTTGTACACCGGCTGATGCATGTGCCAGAGGAATGCTATGGAGAGTTCTGACATATTACTCCACGACCGTCCCTTTCGGAATAACGACAATGCCCTTGTCGGATACTGTAAACCTCTTCTTGTCCTTTTCAAGGTCGTAGCCGATCGATGCGTTCGGCATGATCTTCACATCCTTGTCGATGATCGCCCTCCTGACCCGGGCGTACCTCCCCACATCAACCCGTTCGAACAGGACCGAGTCCTCGACCGTTGAGAACGAATTTATCCTCACGCCCGGGAACAGGATGGTCCTGTTGATCTGTCCGCCGCTGATGATGCATCCCTCGGCAACCATGGAGTCCGTCGCTATACCGATACGTTTGGTGTCTTCATCGGCGAACACGAATTTTGCAGGAGGGTAGGGCGGGTAGAACGTCCTGATAGGCCACTCGAAATTGTACAGGTTCAGTCTCGGTGTCACGGACACGAGGTCCATGTTTGCGAGCCAGTAGCTGTCTATCTCACCGACGTCCCTCCAGTAGCCCGATGCACCCTTGTCTTCCCCGGGGATGAGGTTCTTCGAGAAGTCGTACGCCTTGACCGTGGATGTTTTGACTGCCGCAGGTATCAGGTCCCTGCCGAAGTCGTGGCTGGAGTCCTTCTTTTGGTCTTCCGCGAGTAGTCTCATCAGTATGTCCGTGTTAAAAACATAGTTTCCCATAGAGCACAACGCCATATCGGCCCTGTGTGGCATGGGCTTCGGGTGCTGGGGTTTTTCCTTGAAACCGGTGATGTTGTAGTCACGGTCGATCTCGATGATGCCGTACGAGCTTGCCTCTTTCAGGGGATACGGGACTGCGGACACCGTGATCTGCGCGTTCTTCTTGATGTGGAAGTCGATGATCTGCCGCACGTCCATCTTATACACATGGTCGCCGCCGAACACGCACACGATGTCTGCTTTCTCGTCCTGGACGAGGTTCAGGTTCTGGTAGACTGCATCCGCAGTACCGCGGTACCAGTCTTTCCCGATGCGCATCTGTGCAGGGACGAGATCGATGGAATGTCCGATGGAAGGCGAGAGGTGCCACGCCCGTGCTATGTGGGAGTTGAGCGATTCGGATTTATACTGGGTCAGGACCTTGATCTTGTAAAAACCGGAGTTGATAAAGTTGCTCAGGGCAAAGTCGATAATCCTGTACCTGCCTCCGAAGGGCACCGCAGGCTTGGCCCTGTCCTGGGTAAGAGGATGCAGCCGTTTCCCCTCACCTCCGGCAAGGATCATGACAAGTATCCTTTTACTGATCATGCCTCAAAATACCATTATTGCGTGAACAGAGTCAATGGAAAGTACCCCGAACGTTTACCGGGTGACGGTGGATTTTTGCCCTGCATTCGGGTATACTTTCAGCATGGGACATCTGCAACTCAAAGACGGTGATACCATAGCCATCCTCGGTGGCGGGCCTGCAGGCAGTTTCTTTGCCATGCACATGGCCGGGCTGTGCAAAAAGCACGGCATATCCCTGCAGGTGGTCATCCTGGAGCGTAAAACCTTCTTAACCCACGGGCCCGTGGGGTGCAATATGTGCGCCGGTGTGCTCGGTGGAAACATCGTGAACATGATATCAGGCCTCGACATTATCATGGACAGCAAGGTCATCCGTCAGAATGTGGAGGGGTTCAGGCTCAATATCAACGGCATGGATGCGCATATCCACCGTCCTTCATCCAGGGTCTACACTGTGTTCAGGGGCATGGGCCCGCGCAGGGAACCGTCGTCTGAAGGCTATACGGGCTTCGATTCGTTTATGCTCAGCCAGGCGCAGAAGACCGGGGCCAGCGTGCTGCACGGCACGGTCACCGAAATCGTCATCCCAGACGACCCTGTTCACGGGGCATGCGTGGTACGGTATACGGATGAAAAGAACCAGCCCCAGGAATTGACGGCAGCCCTGGTGGTCGGTGCGTTCGGCGTCAATTCCACCCTGAGCAGGAAATTCGGGTTCGGCTATGCGGAACCGCACTACTGGCACACCTGCCAGACAGAGCTCATGGCACCGCCGGAAAGCGATTTTACACGATCGATCAACATCTTCTCACGCAGGCACTCCCGGTTCCTGTTTACGGCGTTTATACCCAAGGGCAGGTATCTGACCGTGAGCGGCATCGGCAGGCACGTGAAGTTTGCGGAGCTGATGGATGAACTCAAGGTCCTCGGTCTCGACAGGACCCTGGGGGCTGTCCAGGGACAGGACCTCAGGCAGCTCTGCCACTGTCATCCGCGTCTGCCGGTGACTGCAGCACACCTGCCGTATCATACGCGCGTCGTCATGATCGGCGATGCAAGTGTGTCGAGGTACATGAAGAACGGGATCGAGTCTGCGTTCATAACCTCGCGCTGTGCTGCTGAAACAGCGCTGCTGAAGGGGATCGATGAAGCGGCGTTCCGGGAGGACTATGACCGGAATTGTATAACAACCTTTGCCCGGGACAACAGGTACGGAAAGGCGATCTTTTTTCTGCACAAGATAACTGCCTCGGACAGGCACCTCGGCAAAGGGGTTATCTCTCTGATCCGGGAAGAACGTGAACTACCTGTGGAAAAGCAGTGGATATCCAATATAACATGGCATATGTTTGTCGGTGATAAGCCATACAGGGCCATTTTGAGGAGCCTGCTGACGGTTACCGGAGGCCTGCGACTGCTGATGCGGTCGTTCGGCAGAGGAAAGGGGAAACTATGAAAAACGATAATCTTAAGATCGTCGACGGCTCGACCATCGCTGTCATCGGAGGCGGACCTGCCGGCAGTGCGGCAGCGATCAAGCTGATCAAGGAAGCGGCAAAGAAACGCATCAAGGTCAATGTTGTCATCTTCGAGGGCAAAGACTTCGACCATCACTACAACCAGTGCGTAGGCGTGCTTTCCCATCCCATTGTCGAGATCTTCGAACGCGACCTTGAAATGCCGTTTCCCGGACACCTCATCAAACGGGAGATATCGAGCTACATGCTGTATTCGTCGGGCGGCGGCGCGCTTGAGCTTTCCGGCGAACGGGGCACGTACGCAACGAGGAGGATATTGTTCGACCGTTTCATGCTCGGTACGGCACAGGAACTGGGTGCACAGATCGTCCGGTCCCGGGTGACCGGTATCGAGTTCGACAGGGACACCGGGGTGAAGGTCTATTCCGAGGACCGCTTCCTGCGGGCAGACGCAGTGGTGGGCGCATTCGGACTTGACGATGGGATCGCCGATGCTCTCGAACAGTCCTCCCGTCATTCCTTCCGCTACCAGCGGCCTCCGAAGGTGCTGGATACGCTCGTTGCCAAAACGCACCTCGATATGGACATACTGCAGCAGCGGTTCGGCAGCAGGATCCACGCATTCATTCCGCTCGAACTCCGCAACATCGAATTCGGGGCGATCACACCCAAGGGCGACCACATCATCATCAACATCGCAGGGAGGAATCTGACGTCTGGCGACATGGACAATTTCCTCAGATATGCTCCTGCACGCAGCCTCCTGAAGGACCTGCCGCTGGGCGGGATCGACTACTATAAAGGCAAGTATCCCATCCGGCCGGCTCACGGGATCATCGGGGACCGGTTTGCAGCAGCCGGTGATGCGACAGGCCTGATACGGCCGTACAAGGGCAAGGGGATCAATGTCGCTCTTGAAACCGGCACGAAGGCGGCTGAGGTCATGATCAGGGACGGTATATCGGCAACGGACCTGGCTGCCTATCCGGCAGCGTTCGATCATCTGCGCGCCGACTTTTTCTACGGGAGACTCTTCCGTATGCTCGTCATGGTCTCGATAAAGACCGGTTTTGTCGAACAGGTCATCAGCATGGCACGCAGCGATCAGCGTCTGAAGAACGTTCTGTTCAAGGTCGTCTCGGGCGAAGGCACCTATCGCGAGGTCATCGGCGAGCTTGCCGGTTTCAAAGAACTGTCGAGGCTCGGGTACAGTTTTTTCAGGCATCTTCCTTCGCGTGCGGTGCGGACGTGATTTAAAAAAGGTGTTGACCGGCTTCCGGAGAAAGGGTTAGATGAAGCAGAACAGGGAATGGCACAACAAAATATGCATTTTGAATACACGATTAGAGTAGCAGTCCTCAGTACGTTGGCGTATGAAACCATGCGTGATCACATCGACAAGATCGTCGTCTATCTGCCCAACATCGTCGGTATGAAAATACTCGAGAGGAAAGAATCGGGCAATTCGGTGTTCGTAACGAGCCACTGGCAGGGCAAGCATGTACTGCCCGATATCATCGGTCAGATCATCAAGGTCGCTGATATGTCATGGATCGACAGGGCAGAGTGGAAGAATGACACGCAGGTATGCGCGTGGAGCTATGAGCCGTTCATTTTCAAGGATTACATCAGGATGAGCGGAACAGACACGTTTATTGCAGAGGGTGACGCCACGGCTGTAAAGCTCGAAGGCGAGATCGACGTGAATTTCCTGCACTACCCGCTGATTCCAACGGTGCTCAAGAAAAAGATCAACGAGCAGATATCGAACATCCTCTATTCGCTCGTAGAGCCGAATTTTACGATGATCTACAGGGGACTCGAAAAGTATATCAACAACATTCCACCGCGTTAATCCTGGTTCATCCGGAAGTTCATAACGCCCCCGGCCCCTCGTATCTTCAGAGGGGTGACGCTGAAGGGTACGCTGCATCTGCCTGTCTTTTCTGCAAACCCCTTTTGCAGAAGAGGGGAGTTACTTTTTACGGGCCGGGGTCAGGACAATGAAATCGGTCAGGTCCACCGGCAGACTGAAACTCACCATCCCGTTTGTCTGTTTGAATGTCCTGCTGCCGTACCTCAGGCTTTTTACCGAGGCTATCTTCCTTTGACAGCGGACTGTGAAGGAGGCCTGGTGTACCGGCGGTCCATAGTTGGCGACCGGCAGCAGTATCCCGCCCGGAGATACGAGCTTGTTGGTCTCCACGAGCGGCGAGGTGACGTACACGTTCGGAACGATACGGGCCTGCGTCACCGGCGTCAGGATCAAATTCCG
>JAJYLM010000066.1 GCA_021787655.1 bacterium | reverse complement strand
TCCGGGCGTACGACAACATCCCGGTGATAAGCTTCATTCTGCTGCGCGGCAGGTGCAGGTCGTGTCACGAGAGGATACCGCTGCGGTATCCTCTCGTGGAACTGATCACCGGACTGATCGCTGCCGTGCTGTACCTGCGCTACGGCCTGACCGTTGAGCTGGCGGCATTCTTCCTGCTGTCTGCAGGGCTCGTTGCCATTGCCTTCATCGATCTGGACCACGGCATCATTCCCAACACACTCTCGTATCCCGGAACCATTGCCGGGCTGGTCTTCAGCTTCTTCCTGAGGACGAACACACCGCTTGCTGCCGTTGCCGGCATACTCGCCGGTGCAGGCATACTCTTCGCAACTGCCTTTCTCTACAAGGCAGCCACCGGCGTGGAAGGCATGGGCATGGGAGATGTGAAGCTCATGGCAATGATCGGCGCATTCCTTGGCTGGCAGGCAGCGCTGTTTACCATCATTCTCAGTGCGTTGATCGGCGCGCTTGCAGGGGTCGGTCTCGTCGTGTTCGCAGGCAAGGGCAGGAAGTTCGCCATGCCGTACGGTCCTTTCATAGCAGCAGCAGCCCTCGTGTACCTGTTCTATGGACAGCCGCTGATCACAGCGTACCTGAGGATCATGGGGTATGCTTAAGGGACTGCGGTCCAGGGTCATCCTCTTCCAGAGCGTCCTGATCGCAGGTGCGTTCATCCTGACGGGCATCGTGCTGTACCAGATGCAGAAAAGCGACCTGCTCCGCGCATTCATGCAGCAGGCAGAGACCACCGCCGCTGTGATCCGTCGGCAGATGCCGGACAATGCCGCGGATGCCGGGCAGATGGCCCGGGGCATGAAGCTTACAGGCCTGTCGCCCCTGTTTTCCCGGATAGCGCTGGTGTCCCGCAGCCGGACCCTTGCCGGTGACGATATAACCCGGGACATTCCCGCGCGTTTCTCGGCGCGCCTGAGTACCCTCATTACCGGGTGCAGGCCAGGGGTCATCAATATGTCGAACATGCGGCTGATCAGCCTGGTCCCGGTGCATGCAGCTCCGGGTGCGTGCATAAGCCTGATCGTAGAATCGAACAGCGCGTACCTTATGAAAAAGCTCCTGCTGCTGATCGAGGTGCTCGGCTCCTATATAGGATTGAACTTCTTCATCGTAACGATGATTACCTGGTTTATTCTTGACCGCTCTACCATCATGCCGCTGCGCAGGTTTGAGCAGGCAGTGGAAGGCGTCAGCAGCGGCGATTATCCGGGCATGAAGGAACTGCCCGCTGCTGCGGAACTCCGCCAGATCGTGCGGGCATTCAATACGATGACTGACGCCATTCAAACAAAGGAACAGCGCCTAAAAAACACCATTCAAGAACTGAAAGAAACGCAGTCACTGGTCGTCCAGCGGGAAAAGCTTGCGACCATCGGCAGCCTTGCATCCGGTATATCCCATGAGATCGGCAACCCGCTCAGTGCCATCATATCCATGCTGGAAACCGTGAAGGCAGACGCGGCGTCCCGCGTGAACAGGCCCGGACAGGGCACCGGCGGGGCACCGGATCCTGCCGTGGATATGATCGTCCGATCGCTGGACGAGGCGTACAGGATCGACGCATTGATCAAGCAGCTGCTCCTGTACGTACGTCAGAAACCGGCAGTCCTGTCCAGCCTGCCGGTAAAGGCGCTGTACGATGACGTCATGGCAAGCATCAGCCACAGCAGAAAGATGCAGGGAATCGGGGTCACGGCAGACATACCTCCTGAACTGACCTGGAGGACGGATTACGAAAAGCTCCGACAGGTGCTCCTGAACCTGATCACCAATGCCGTTGATGCCCTGCACGGACAGGGCAGGCTCACGGTCACTGCATCCACCGACCGAAGGCAGCTTGTGATCGAAGTCTCGGACACCGGAGAAGGCATCGACACCCGGAACCTCGACAGGATCTTCGAGCCCTTTTTTACGACCAAGGGAGCGGGCAAGGGTACCGGGCTCGGTCTTGCCATCGTAAAAAACATCATCCGCGAACTCAACGGAGACATCACGGTCAGCAGCAGTGCTCAGGCCGGAACAACATTTACGATCAGGATCCCCCCGGCCTGACAGCCGCGAAGCCAAACACTGCCCCTCGAAAAAAACGACTCCGCGGAAAGGATGGACGGGGCTACGGCAGCAGGCTTTTCCGCAGAGACAACAGCGTCTCCCGCAGTGTCTCCCGTGTCGCTGTGACGACCTCTCCTGTTTTCCTGACCTTGATTTCGAGTGTGCCCTGGTTTTTGAACTTCGTGCCGACGATGATCCGCAGGGGAAATCCGAGGAGGTCGGCGTCCTTGAGCTTCATGCCCGGGGAGATATCGCGGTCGTCAAAGATGATATCGTACCCGTCTCTGAGAAGCTCTTCATACAGGGAACCGGCTGTGTCAGCGATGTCCGGGTCCTTCATGTTGATGGCGATCAACTCCAGTTCGTACGGGGCAATCGTGAGCGGAAAGATGATCCCGTCCTTGTCGTTGTTCTGTTCTATGGATGCCGCAAGGGTCCTGCCCACGCCGATGCCGTAGCACCCCATGACAAACGGCTGCGGCGCCCCGTTCTCGCCGAGGAACTCGGCGTTCATCTTCCGGGAGTATTTTGTCCCGAGTTTGAAGATGTGGCCGACCTCGATGCCCCGGGTAATCTCCAGCGGCTTGAAGCAGTGCGGACATGCGTCGCCCGCGACGGCGTTCCTGATGTCGGCGAATACAGACGGCTGGAAATCCCTGCCCTGCCGGACGCCGGTGTAATGGTGGCCGTCCTGGTTGGCCCCCGTAACAGCGGACTGCATGGTTGTAACCTCAAGGTCTGCAACGATCCGCACGGAGAGGCCGACAGGCCCGAGAGACCCTGCATGTGCCCCGGTGAGCTTCATGCAGTCCGCATCGCCGGCAAGCTGCACGTCGTCTGCGTTGAGCG
Source organism: bacterium (assembly GCA_021787655.1). Classification (GTDB taxonomy): domain Bacteria; phylum JAMCPX01; class JAMCPX01; order JAMCPX01; family JAMCPX01; genus JAJYLM01. The sequence continues at coordinate 7,822 of JAJYLM010000066.1, read as the reverse complement.
CATTCTTCAGTTTTATGAGGTTCAGTTCCCGGTCGCCGCGCAGCAGGGCCGCGACAAAGCCGCCGTCCGCTTTCACGATCATGGTTTTTATAATGTCCGATGCCGGAACCTGGAGGAACGCAGACACCTCGCCGACAGTATGCTTGCCGGGCGTCGGCACCAGCACAGGTGCAGGGCCTGCAGGTGCGGAGTCCGCAGCCGCGGCGCTCTCCTGGTATCCGATCTCCGCCTTCTCCACGTTTGCAGCATAGCCGCAGGCACTGCACGAGACGATCGCCTCTTCTCCGGTATTCGCGAGCACCATAAACTCGTGGGAAAATTTTCCCCCTATGGTGCCGGTATCTGCCTCGACGGCGCGGAAGCGCAGTCCGCACTGCTGGAATATCCAGTTGTACGCGTCGTACATTTTCTGGTAAGTCACATTGGCGTGGGCCTCGTCCATGTCGAAACTGTAGCCGTCTTTCATGATGAATTCCCTGCCGCGCATGAGACCGAACCTCGGCCGGATTTCGTCCCTGAACTTCGGTGCTATCTGGTACAGGTTCACCGGCAGCTGGCGGTAGGACTTCACATCGCCGCGGACGAGGTCGACGATGACCTCCTCGTGCGTGGGACCGATGGTAAACCACTTTTCGTGCCTGTCCTGAAAGCGCAGCAGTTCTTTGCCGTACGCCTGCCAGCGGCCGCTCTCTTCCCAGAGGTCTTTCTGGATCACCAGCGGGAGCAGGACTTCCTGCGCGCCGCCCCGCTTCATGCCCTCCCGTATGATGTTCGAAATCTTCTGGATGGATCGGATGCCCAGGGGCAGATAGGAATAAATGCCGGATGAGAGTTTCCGGATCAGCCCGGCACGGAACAGCAGCTTATGGCTGATGATCTCCGCATCCCGGGGCGCCTCTTTGAGCGTCGGTATAAATGTCTGGGTAAATTTCATTTCTGTTTCTCCTGTTGAACGCAATCATTCGTGCATGCAGGGTCCGCGGACTCCTGGTACTGCCGGAGGTCCGGCAGTCTGACGGGCATGCACCTTGGGCGAATATAAACCGCCGCATGAAAAATGCAATAAAAAGAGCGATTAAAAATATATTGTATTTTTCCCGGGTGTATGCTCTGTATACTACAGATACTTTACAAGCTCCGGGGAGCATGGTAGCTTTGCATGCAGCAGCGCAGTGCTGATAATCCAGATGCAGGAAGCATCTTAAAATATTAAAAGGAGGAGTAACAATGGCGACAAAGAAAAAGGCTACAAAATCGAAGAGGAAGCCAAACCCTGAATTCATGAAACCCATGAGTATCAGCGAGGAGCTTGCCGTGATTGTGGGAAGCAAGCCGCTCCCGAGGACCCAGGTGGTCAAGAAACTCTGGGAATACATCAAGAAGCACAAGCTGCAGGACACCAAGAACAAGAGAAACATCAACGCCGACGAAAGCCTGAAGGCTGTATTCGGGGGCAAGAAAACGGTGTCTATGTTCGAGATGACGAAGCTCGTCAGCAAGCACCTGAGTTAATCTAACCCATCAACGGTTTATTACATACCACATCGACGCACAGCGGCAGAGGATATCCGCCGCTGTGCACTTTTCTTTTTTTTCCGCGCGAAATAATGTTTTTCACATATTGTTTGACAATTTTGTCAAAGACGGTTAGTCTGCCCGCATACTGCGGCCGCCCGGCACGGCAGGCGACGGTGCCGGTACACGGTATGGTATCATTAAATTGAGGAGGTAACAATGGCTGTAGACAAAAAGTTCATCGGCAAGAAATACCCTCCGGTGGAATATGAGGTGTGCAAGGAGAAGGTCAAAGAGTATGCAACTGCCGTCGGCGACCTGAACCCGCTGTACATGGACGAGCAAAAGGCGCAGCAGAGCCGCTACAAGGGCCTCATTGCACCGCCGATGTTTGCCGTCGTGTATACGAAGGACGCCGTGGCCCAGGTCATGTTCGACCGTGAACTTGCGCTCAATCTTCCCATGCTTGTGCACGGAGAACAGGAATATGAATTTGTCGATGTCGTCCGGCCGGGCGATGTCATTGTTACCGAGGCTTATGTCGCCGACATCTACGAGAAGGGCGACAAGGACTTCGTCGTCGCGGGCGGTATTTCAAAAAAGAAATCGGACGGCAGCACCGTGACCAGGGGCAAGTGGACGTTCGTTATCAGAAGGTAACAGGAGGAGAGAATCATGGCAATCACTGCAAAAATCGGAGACATTTTCACCCTGCAAAAAGAGGTGGACAAATACAGGCCTATCTTTTATGCCGGCGCCTCGGGGGACTTTAATCCCATCCACATCGACGCCGAATTCGGCAAGATGGTCGGCCTCGGAGGAGCTATTCTGCAGGGACTGTGTACCATGGCGTTCGTCATGCAGACCGTGTCCGAATGGTCGCACGATCCCTACAAGGTCAAGAAGCTCAAGGTACGTTTTGCAAAGCCCGTCCTGCCGGAAGACACCATTACGATAACCGGAAAGGTCACCACCATAGAGAACTCGACCGCGCGCTGCGAACTCATCGCGAAGAAACAGACCGGCGAGGAGGTCATCAACAACGCCTATGCAGAGGTGGATCTGGGGTAGCTCGAACCGCGGGGTTCGCTGAACGCCGCGGACAGTACGGCAGGTCCTTCAGCGCTGGATACCGCGGAGCGGTATGCAGCGCTGTCGTGTCATGGATCGTTCGTTTGGACCGCCGGTTTGCGGGACAAAAAAACTTGCATATTCCGTTTATTTGTTGTTAAGCTCTTAAACCCGAAAAAAATGAGGAGGCACATATGTTGGTACCATCAACCGCACTGAGGGTCGGTATGATCATAGAGTTTAACAAGGATCTTTACAGGGTTTTGAACGTCAACCACGTAACGCCGGGAAACTGGCGTGGCATGGTCCAGACAAAACTCAAGAATATCAAAACAGGCTCGAACCTCGAAAACAGGTTCAGGCCCGAGGACAAGGTCGAGAAGGTCACGTTCGACGAAAAGGAGATGGAGTACCTCTACAAGGAGGACGACCACTACGTGTTCATGGACACGGAAACCTACGAGCAGTACCCGCTCAGTGAAGAGACCGTGGGCGAGGCCATCCAGTACATCGTTACGAATTCAAAGGTCGCAATCTCCTTCTACGAGGGAAAGCCGATCAACATCGATCTTCCCCTGACCGTCGAACTCAACGTCGTCGAAACAGAGCCGAACCTCAAGACCGCAACGATCACTAATACAACGAAGCCGGCAAAACTGGAAACCGGACTCGTCGTTCAGGTGCCGCAGTTTATCGAGGTCGGCACCAGGATCAAGGTGGACACCACAGAAGGCAACTACATCGAACGGGTGCAGACAAAAAAGTAACAGGCTGATCCGAGCTGTCTATGGATAACCGGATAACAGAGGAAGCCCGGCACTTTATCGGGGAGATATCCCGGTTCGTCAGGGATGAATGTATTCCGGCAGAAGACGCCATCGAGGAAACCGGGACCCTGCCGGAACCACTGGTCACCCGGATGAAAGACCTCGGACTGTTCGGTCTTCGTATCCCGGCATCCTACGGCGGTGCCGGTATGAACCTGCTCGATTACTGCTTTGTCCTGAAAGAACTCTCGAAGTCCCACGACGCCATCCGGGCACGGATGAGTATCAACAACGGCATCGGGTCCATGGCGATCGTCAATGACGGCAGCGAGGATCAGAAGAGCCGCTATCTGCCGGTGCTCGCGGGCGGTGCTGCCATCGCTGCGTTCGCCCTCACGGAACCCGGGGCAGGATCGGATGCGTCGGCCATCGCCACGACGGCAGTGAAGACCGGCGGAGGGTGGCTGCTCAACGGCATGAAGCACTTCATCACCAATGCCCCGATCGCGGACATCTTTACGGTCATCGCGGTCACGGACAAGGAGAAGCGCGCGCGCGGAGGGATCTCCGCCTTTCTCGTAGAAAAGGGGGCACCCGGGCTGAGCATCGGGGCACTGCATAACACCATGGGAGGAAAAGGGTGGCTCCAGGCAGAGGTGATCTTCGAAGACTGTTTCGTTCCCGACGCAGGACTCATAGGGGCAGCGGGCAGCGGTTTTAAAACAGCCATGAAGACGCTCAACGAGGGACGGTTGTCGGCAGCTGCGTCGGCGATCGGCATCGGCGAGCGCCTGCTCTCCATGGGTGTCGACTATGCGAAGCTCAGGAAGCAGTTCGGCAAACCGATCGCAGAGTTCGAGGCAATCCAGTGGATGCTTGCGGACAGCGCGACCGAGCTCTTTGCAGCAGACCGGATGCTCGCGGATACCGCGTTTCGGTTCGACAGCGGCGAGGATATCCGGACCCAGTCGAGCATGACGAAGCTGTTTGCAACAGAGTCCGCATTCAGGGTTGCAGACCGCGTGCTCCAGATTCACGGGGGCATGGGGTTCATGCGGGAGACAAAGGTGGAACGGATGTTCCGCGACATCCGCGCGTACAGGATTTTCGAAGGTACCTCGGAGATCCAGCGGTACATGATCGCGAGAGACCTGCTCAAGGATTGACCCGAAAAAGATCCTTCTTTCCGGTACAGCGATAAGGAAAGAGTTTGAGACGTCGGGCAGAGAACGTCATTTTTAGATTAACGTAGAAAACCACCGTCTTTGACGGTGGTTATGGAGAGTTGGCTTTGCCAGTTTTCTGTCATTCCCACGCAAGTGGGAATCCAGAAAATTTAATACGAAAATGATGAAGAACTGGATTCCCGTTTCCACGGGAATGACATTTTGTGGATTTTCAGGAGCCACCACCATTGGTGGTGGTCGTTCACGGGCAGAAGCGAACAACCCTTTGCCTGGTAACCTTTTCATCGCTGTCCTCAACACCTGTGGCAATTTTACATAAAGTCTGATACGATGCTCCTATGTTCGGTGATTTTCTCGTACAGCAAAAAATCATAACCAACGACCAGCTCACCGAGGCCATGAACGCCCAGGTCATCTTCGGCGGAAGGCTCGGAACGAACCTCATAGAATCCGGTGCGCTCAACGAGGATGCGCTCGAAAAGCACCTTGCACGGTATCACCGCCTGCAGCCCGTGTCGCTGGACAGCCTGAACAACATTCCGACCAACACCCTCCGGCTCATCCCCGTGAGCCTTGTCAAGAAGTTCAGGGTCATACCGTTCGATGCGAAGGAAAAGCACCTGACTGTCCTCATGATGGACCCGGGCAGGCTCGATGCACTCGACGAGCTGTCGTTCGTCACAGGCCTGAACGTAAAACCGTATGTGGTCCCTGAGATCAAGTTCCTCCTGCTGCTGGAAAAGTATTACCGGATCAAACGCGATATCCGCTACATCACGCTGTCGAAGCAGGACACAGCCCAGTTTTTGGCTGAACGGATGAACAAAAAATCCGCAGCCGCAGCGCCGCCGCCCGTAGAAAAGAAACCGGAACCGCCCCCCCGTCAGCCGCCGGCCGACACCGTGTCCCTCAAACCGCTCGGCAGCAACGAAGAGCTCACGACAGAAGAAGATTTCAAGAACGGGGTCAGGCCGGTGGACAAACCCGTGGAACCACCGGTGCCTGTGCAGGAAAAACCGACGGTCGAACTGTCGCAGGACATGGAGCTGGAAACGACGCTTGAACTCAAGCACCCGGCAGACCTCCGGGAAGCACGGTCCCTGATAGAAAAGTCTGAATCGCGGGACGACATCGCAGCCGTCGTTCTGGGGTATGCACTGTCCGTCTTCAAGAGATCAGGGCTGTTCATCATCCAGAAAGGTTTTGCGATGGGATGGGAAGGCGCCGGCGAGGGCGTCAACCGGCTCAATATCAAGCAGCTCATCATTCCGCTGGATCAACCGTCGATCTTCAAATTCGTCCACGACACAGGGGCACACTTTATCGGACCGCCGCAGCCCTCGGAATTGAACCGGGACTTCTTCCTCCTGATGGGAGGAAAACTGCCGAAGTCGGTCGTCATTATTCCCGTGCATTTCATGGGCAAGGTCGTGCAGATGCTGTACGGAGACAACGGTGGCGGCGAGTATGCCTCGACGAACATCGGCGAACTCCTGATCCTGCTCCAGCAGGTTCCCTCGGTTATCGAAAGCCTGGTTCTGAAAAGGAGGAAGATGTCATGATTGTCCTGGATATTTTTCTGTGGATTTTTATCGTTGTGCTCATCGTTACCGTCAACCAGTTCACCCTTGCGATCTACGATGCCCTGAACGCGCGGACAAAGCCGTTCACCGGCGGTGCTGCCGTCGCTTTTGAGATCCTGCAGGAATCCTTTCTGATGTTTGTCTCGGTCTTGACATACGTGCTCGGTTTCATCAACTATGACGCTCTCTTCCTCAGGAAGAGTAACACGTCACATCCCCCTGTTCTGCTCGTCCACGGATACATGATGAACAGGGCATGCTTCCTCTTTCTGCAGGTACGGCTTGCGCTTGCCGGCTACCGGGTCTTTACGGTCAACCTCTATCCCCCGGCCCTGTCCATCCGTGAACTCTCCGAGCGTGTGGCAGACAAGATGGACTATATCGCGGACACCACGGGCGAGAAACAGGTCTACCTCGTGGGGCACAGCATGGGCGGGCTTGTGTCGCGCTCCTACGGAAATTCTCCCCGCGGACGGGGAAGGATAAAAGGGCTCATCACCATAGCGAGCCCTCACCAGGGGACAAAGATCGCGGTGCTGGGCATCGGCAAGAACGCGCGCGAGATGGTGCCGGGAAGCGATTTTTTAAACGAACTGAATAAAAACCCGTTCCCCGGAACCTACGCGCTGTGGTCGACTCTGGATAACCTTATCATTCCCGCGGGTCACGCTGCCCTGGACGGCATGGAAAACGACGCTCTTGCCCTGAAGGGACATATAGCCCTGCTGTATTCTGCTGCGGTTTACCGCCGCATCATTGCGCGGCTCAACGCCCCTGCGCAATAACCAGCCGGTTAAGCACCTTTGAACATCTGCTGTATCTTGTCGATGTGCTCTTTTTTGACGATCGCAATAACCTCGTCGTTGGGCTGAAAGCTCGTTTCTCCCTTGGGGATGATCGTCGTGTCTTCCCGGTAGATGGAAACGATGATGATACCTTCCGGAAGTCCGAGGTCTTTTATCTTTTTTCCGATGATGTGTGAGCCCTTGGGAACGTCGACCTGGACCAGTTCGACGTCACCGCCTTTCAGGGGGAACAGCGGTACGACGACATCGCCTGCCTGCACCTGTTCTTCGATAAGGTAATTCAATATCCGTGTCGAGTTGATGGTTGCATCAACACCGATGCTTTGAAAGATTTCCTCGTTCGCAGGGTCAGAAACCCTGGAGATGGTCCTCGGCGTCATGAACATGAGCTTGGTCAGCTGGCATATGACGAGGTTGGTCGCATCGTCACCGGTGAGTGCAGCGACGACATCCGCCCTGTTTGCGCCGGCGAACTTCAACACCGGGGCACTGGCTCCGTTGCCCAGCATGATGGCATCGTTGAAGGTTTCCGAAAGCGCCGTCACCTTTGCCTTATCCTGATCGATGATCGTCACCTCGTGTCCGCCCGACAGAAGTGTTTTCGTGAGATTGATACCCGCCTTGCTGGCGCCGACGATTATGATATACATGGTACCCCCTTATGATATGCCCGGCATCTTGAGGAGCGCATCGATCGTGAGACTCGTCGGACAGACGACTTCTATACCGAGCTCCGTGTACACGGCGACCAGGTTCACATCGAACAGCCGCATGATGACCTTGATGGTTTTGTCGATGATCTTGATCTTCTGGGCTATCATGATGTTGGTGTAGTCGTTCCCCGTCGTCACCAGGACCACGTCGGCCGGTTTTTTTAACGCCTGCCGTATGAT
>JAJYLM010000065.1 GCA_021787655.1 bacterium | reverse complement strand
GGTACCCAGGTCTGCAAGGTGATGGCCGTCCGGTGTTATCTGGTCTGCGGAAAAGGATGCCTGGGAAGAGAGGGCTGATACAATGACCTCGCCCGGCGCCGTAATGTTCGGTTTTATGCCGGTCGCTGCAGGGTAGGGAGTAGGACCAATGCTCGAGAAAAACGACAGGCTGCCGATCGGGGGCGTGTAGCAGTGAACGCCGTCAAAGGTAATACAAGCAGGCTGTGTCGACGATGCTTCTGTCGGCCACTCGTTTCTCGTCACGAACGAACCCACTGCGATGGCGTATCGGGCAGTTGCAGGGAAAGACACGGTATCCGACGTATCGCCCTGAACGGTCTGATAGCCCGGGATTGCCACCGCTGTCATGGTGTCAAAAAGGGCATTTTCAGAGTCAAACCATGCATTCAGCGGCTGGCTGAAGGGACTGCTGTTCTGTATAAACAGGGCATACCGGTACGAATAAGCGGAGTTCGTCAGAGTTATGCCCGCACTGCCGTTGTCTGATATCTGGAATATGATTTCGTTTTGTCCTTCAGTGGTGCTGACCGGAACAGAAGCACCCGCGATGGTCGCGTAGCCGTACGTGGCAAGCTGGGACGAAAGCGTCTGTGCAGAGGGGCTTGTCGGTGTCGTGAAAGGGGTTATTGCAAGGATGTTTCCCGACGAAGGATCCACGACGCCCAGTGCAAATGCAAGGTCGGTGTCGGACGTCGTTGTGGTATAATACCAGAGCTGCAGTTCAGCCGTGTTGACGCTGCCGCTGGTGGCTGCAACAACAGAAAAAGAGGACGCATACGAGGTACCTGTCATCGCGGTCAGCCCGAGGTGTATGGCGTTTGCGCCGTCGTTTCCTGCCGCAACGACGACCGCCCGTCCTGGTGCTCCGTTCACAAGACTGTCCAAAGCCTGTTCCGTAGCAGAGGAGTTGTCGTGAGCATAGTACTGTGCACCAAGGCTCATGTTGATGACTGCCGGCACATGGTATGCCGACGCCAGGGAGAAGATATAGTTGATACCGTCGACGATCCCGTTTTCCTGCATGTTTGTCTTGACGATGACCAGCATCGCATCAGGCGCCATGCCCGTGTACGTGCCGTTGCTGCTGTCCGCTATGCCGGTAACATGGGTGCCGTGGCCGACGGTGTCGATCTCCGGGCATGTCCCTGTATTGATATCGTATCCTGAACATTCGGAGCCATAGTTGTATCCTGCAGGAGGATTTTTTGTCACCGTTTGATCCCACAGTGCTACGACACGTGTGCTCCCGTCCGGATACAGGAAGTCGGATTGGGTAAGGTCCAGGCCTGTATCGATAATGCCGATGATCACGTTCTTCCCTGTATACGGGCGCGGTAAACTTCCGTAATCTCCGGTATGAACCAGGTTGCCCTGCACATCGGGGACGCTGATATCGAGCAGCGGATGCAGTGTCCGGGAAATCTGAATACTGTGAACGACCTGTTTTTCTGCGAGCAACGGCACCAGGGACAGGGGGACTGTCGCAGTCAGAATCCCGTTGATGGACGTACCGACAGAACCCTGATGATCGACGATGAAGCGCGTCGCGTCGGCCGGGGACGTCGTCCTGAGCAGGACATTAACCATGATATCTCCGGACGGTGAGGCGCTCAGAGCATTGCTGGACAGCAGGGAGAGTGATTGTCCATGCCCGGGCGAGATGCTGTTGACAGCGTTGTACAGCTGGACAAGCAGCGGGTCCGCCTTGGTATATGCGTATGCAGGGAGTGCCGTGACCATCAGCAGGAACAGGACAGCTGAAGCTGACTTTTTTAAGTGACGGCACATCATTGGAAATCCGGCATACCGATGCTTCCGGTTATGGGCACGTTAAAATAACCCAGCGCATCCCGGTTCAGATTGAAAAAGGGTATGGCTTTCTTGATCTGCTGCTCCATTGTGGCAGACGGATTGAACTTCAGCCTGAGATTGAGCATGCTCGTGGAGACCGGATTGAGAAATAGTATACTGCCCTCGAGCTTGGAGTTCATGTCACTGCTTGTCTGGGTCGCATTCTGGAACGAAAGTCTGCCATCCTTGATGAAGATGGGCAGATTGACGTCTCCAAAATTGATATCAGGGAGCGTAAAGATGCCGAAAATCTTCGAACTGTTCAGGTGCGCCTTCTTCATGGTTATAAGACCTTTCCCGCTGTCTTTTGTAACATCGTTCAGACTGCCTTTCATGGTAAGCTTTGCATCCACGACACCCTGGATGTTCAAACCATAGTTGTTTTTTATCAAAGAATACCGGCTGATGTCTATGTCCTTGATCACACATGACAGTGTGTAGTCTTTCCTGTTACTCCCGCCGTCTATCCATATCTGTCCGTTGTACAGCTGACCATAGACCCTGAGCGATACCCATCCTCTCAGGAGCGAGAGAATGCCCGGCACGATCCGTACGGTACGGGCCTCGATGAGCGGGCTTTCCCCGGTTCCGGCCTGTTCTGAAAGAACCACACCGGACAGGGTTAATCCGAGGGGGAATGCGCCATGCGCCTTTTCTACGGTCAGGTCCATGGACGTCCTCGTTTTGAGTTCAGCGGACAATTTCGAAACGAGTTCGTGATAGGGGAACAAGAACCACAGAAAAACGATATAAAAAAAAATGACGATACCGGCGTATGCCGCTGCCTTCAAAAAGACCCATTTCTGTTCCGTCAGAACATCACGGGCAGAAGCGAACAAGGACCGCATTTTTTTCAAAAATTTATTCATTGGCCGATTCCGGGACGACAACCTGCAGACCTACATCCAGCACCGCAGGATTGCTGTACGATGTCCTGACATTGAGTCTCTTCACCTTCAACGGGTACTGTCCGCCTATCTCCAGCTTAAACAGGAGGTTTGTCAATTGAATGAGGTTTATGTTCTTCAGCCGTACGTCGACGTAAGAACTTCCGGTCTCCGACGAGGAACGGGGCTGGATTGAATCGTAGGATACCCCGGCTGCGTTGGCAACGCTCTGCAGGTAGGTCATGATGGAAAAGTTTGCCGGCACACTCTTGTTTCCCCGGAGCAGTGCGTTGTACGCCTGGTGCTCAGCATACAGCTTCTGCATCTGAACAAGTGCAGACCTGTCTGACTGCACCTCTTTTCTTAACCGCTTGCTGCTGCGGTAGAGCGGTGTAATGACGCCGAGGTCCATAATAACGACGAAGGTCAGCAGGAGAGCGCCGATGAGCAGCGTTTTTTCTCTGCGGCTCAGGGCTGCAAACGTCCGTTTCAGTTCCAGAAGTCCATCGAATTTGTCCGACAATTTACCCATTATTTTACCGTTATGCTCAGCTGGAATTTAAAACTTTTCTGGTCAGCAGACCTGGTGGTGTCCAAAATCTTCACGTCCTTGATACTGCTCAGATTCTTGATACCTGCCACTATCTTGTCGATGGCGTCGATCGTGGGTGTTTTTCCGATCAGGGTGATTTGTTCGGGGTCCATGGAGAGTTCGGTCACATCCACTTTTATATCTTTCGGCATCGCTGAACTCAGTTCTCTCAATATCTCGATGTCCGGTATGGAACCGGAGATGTTTTCGGCTTTTTTCCGTTCCTTTGAAACCAGGTAGTGCATGGTCCCGAGAGGATCGCCCAGGGTTGGTTCGCCCGGGAATGCCTGCTTGAACAGCGTATGCATCTGGGCGTCCAACGCATTCTTCGTTCTGCGCAGGCCAACATAGCTGGAGGCAGTGTTCGCGATGAGCAGTACAATGAGCAGCCCGGCAATCGTCAGCGTGGTTACCAGTTTCCCTTTGATCTGCTCAATGATCCGCTGGAACTTGAATACCCCGGTTCTCAGATTCACCAGGCTTCTGGGCCGTTTCATGATGCTGCGAAGGATCAGGGAGAGTGCAAGGGTATACTGGGGATCCAGCGAGGCATTCTCATTGACGGCGACCCTGACGATGTCATTGACCGGTACGGAAAAGGTTTGCAGCTCGAGCTGTTTTTCGAACACGCTTCCCGCCTCGGAAAAGCGCCCCGCATAGACCGCTGCTGTTACCTTTTTCGCATACTTTTTTTCGGCAGCATCTATGGCAAACTTTACCTGTTTGACAAACATCGTGCGCGCCTGGTCGCCGGCCTGCGTGCTCCCCGGGGTCAGCCCCAGCAGGGACGAACTCATCCGGATATCCCGGGCCATGAACAAACCGTTGCTGTCCATGAACGAGAGCGACGTGTGGGCATGGCCGATATCGATGACAACGAACGGGGTGTCAAGTTTCAGATAGGTCGCGAGGTTCGCGTATGCGCAGTGGGGCACATCGAGGATATTGGGATCGAGACCGAACAGCAGGAGTGTGTCAAGCCACACCTTCAGGGTGTCGCTGTTCATGGAAAAGGTCATCGCTGTGGATTGCTCGTCCGTCTTCTGTATGACATGGTAATCCATGGTCGTTTCTTCGACACTGGACGCACTGACCTCTTCAAGCTCCGGCGCTATGGCCTTTGCGATGAACTTTTCATTGGTGAACGGTACCGAGATCGTGTGGACGGATATCAGGTCCGAGGGGATGCTCACGATCACATCGGACGAGGAGAGCCCGTCGACCGCAAAGAAATCATGCAGACCGCCCGTGTTGGTGTCCGAGAATATCCCCGAACCCTCGGGAAAGACGAACTCCCTGGTCAAGACCAGTTCCGAACCCCGGATCGTGGTTTTGATGCCGACCATTTTTATGGAATATCTTCCGATGTCAATGCCGAACGTACTGCTCATGCGACGTTAACCTGCACTCTCCCTGAATTGTCCTACAGTCCTATACCGGGTATATCTGTTTTTAACAAGCACATCCTGCGGCAGGGATGCAAGTTCCTCGATGTTCCTGATGAGTGCTTCCCTGACGGTTTGCGCCATTGCTTTTGAATCGTTGTGCGCACCGCCCTGTGGTTCCTTGAGCATTTCGTCGACGATACCGGCCTTGAGCAGTTCATACGACGTCAGTTTCAGCGCCTCCGCCGCCACCGGTGCCTTTGACTGGTCTTTCCACAGTATGGAGGCGCATCCCTCCGGCGATATGACCGAATAGACGGCGTACTCGAGCATCAGCATCCTGTCGACGAGACCAATGGCGAGTGCTCCGCCGCTGCTTCCCTCACCGATGATGCAGCCGATGACCGGCACCGGGATACTTGCCAGTTTCAGTATGGAGGCCGATATCGCTTCTGCCTGACCGCGTTCTTCGGCACCGATGCCCGGGTATGCCCCCGGGGTATCGATGAATGTTATAATGGGGAGGCGGAATTTTTGTGCAATATCCATGGCACGCATGGCCTTGCGGTAGCCCTCGGGGTGGGGCATGCCGAAGTTTCTCAGTGCACGGTCCTTTGCGCCCCGGCCTTTCTGCTCGCCGATAAACACGACGCGATGACGGTCGAGCATACCGATGCCGGCGACCAGGGCAGGGTCGTCCTTGAACCTCCTGTCACCCCGGATCTCCACAAATTCGTTCGAGATGAGATAGATGTAATCGTAGGTGTACGGACGTTCCGGGTGCCGGGAGAGCTGCAGGATCTTCCACGCATTCAGCCCGGAAAATATTTCGTCGCGGAGTTTTTTTACCTTCTTTTCGAGCCGGGATATCTCGTCGGAAAGATCGATGCCTTCCGAAGACGATAACTGCCTGAACTCTTCGATCTTCTTTTCCAATTCGAAAATAGGTTTTTCAAAATCCAGCGGCTGATGAATCATATAAACAACACGATACCATCCTGTTTTGATGGCGTCAACACTCCGGGGAGACGTCACGACGGTGCCGACGACAGCCTTGACACTGTTTCGGGTGATGTGCTACTGAAAGAACCATCATGACTAAGGAGGATATATGGGCAAAAAGATATTACTCGCTGATGATTCAATAACTATTCAAAAGGTTATATCGATCACCTTTTCCTCTCCTGACTATGAGATCACCATTGTCGACAACGGCAACGATGCGATCAAAAAGGCAGGGGAGGTCAAGCCGGATATCCTGCTGACCGACATCGTCATGCCGGGCAAGAATGGTTATGAAGTCTGTGATGCCGTCAAGAGTAATCCTGCCCTCCAGGGAACCCCGGTCCTCCTGCTGACGGGTGCTTTCGAGTCCTTCGACGAACAAAAGGCAAAACAGGCCGGTGCCGATGCATGGCTCTCCAAGCCGTTCGAAACACAGGCACTTATCGACAAGGTGAACACCCTGTTGTCCAGGCCTGCTGTGAAGAAAGCTACAGAGGCGAGACCGGCGGCGGCAAAGCCTGCGGCCCCTCCTCCTCTCCGTCCCGGTGTGCCGCCTCCTCCTCCCCCGCGGAAACAGGCTCCGGCCCCTCCTCCCGCTCCGAAGGCAGCACCTGTACCTCCTCCCCCGGCTGCCCGGCCGGCTCCGAGAGAGGAAATCCGGGAACTGTCCGAAGCAGAATCGTTTGCGGCAACCGGAGATACGATTGGTGATGAGAGCGGATGGGAAACAATACCGCTGGGTGAAGAAAAGATAGAGGCCGGTCCGGCCCGCCAGCCGCAGGAAGAACAGATCGTGGAAGGGCTGCCGGTTGAAGAGCTCGTGGAAGAGCAGGCCGGAGATACATCGTCGTCACCGGAGCTCCTCGAAGTGACGGATGAAAACAGCGTCGGGTTCGGGGATCTCGAAGCGGCAATGGAAGAGACGGAGAACGCACAGGCCCCGGAGCCTGTTCATGAGCAGGAGACCTACGAAAAAACGTTCGAGGAACAGGACATCATGAAGCCTCTGGAGTCCGATATCGTCACGCATAACGAGATAGCCCCGCAGATAAGCCTGAGCAGGGAGGAACTGCTCGAACAGGCGTCCGCCCGGATAGAGGGCCAGCTCAGGGAACTCCTGCCCGGTGTTGTCCAGCAGATTGTGTCCGAGAAATCGGATGCCATCATCCGTGAAGTCGCAGAAAAGATTATATGGGAGGTCGTGCCTGCATTGACCGAGACGATGATCAAAGAAGAAATCCAGAGGATGAAGACGGTCAAGAAAAAAGCGTAGGAACGATTTTCTCCAGTTCAGAGAACTCCGTAGAGGCTTCGTCTTCCGGGAAGCATCAGAGCTCCACACACATGGACAAGGCATATACTCATAAAAACATCGAAAACACCTGGTATGCAGAATGGCTCCGCAAGGGGTATTTCCATAACCAGCCGGACAACCGCCGTCCCTATTCCATCGTCATTCCTCCTCCGAACATCACGGGCTCTCTGCACATGGGCCACGCACTCAACAACACGCTGCAGGACATCATGGTGCGGTACAAGATGATGGAGGGGTATAACACGGTGTGGATCCCCGGTACGGATCACGCCGGGATAGCAACCCAGAACGTCGTCGAAAAACAGCTCGCACAAGAGGGCCTCGACCGGTTCAAGATCGGCAGGGAAAAGTTCATACAGCGCGTGTGGGAATGGAAACAGCAATCGGGAGACACTATCGTCAACCAGCTGATGAAACTGGGGGTCGCGTGCGATTGGTCACGGCAGCGCTTCACGATGGATGAAGGGCTTTCCCGGGCAGTGAAAGAGGTGTTCGTGCGGCTCTACAACGAAGGCCTCATTTACCGCGGCGAGTATATCATCAATTGGTGCCCCCGGTGTTCAACCGCACTTTCTGATCTCGAGGTGGAGCATAAAGAGGAATCAGGCAAGCTCTACTACATCGTTTACCCGTTTGCAGGCCAGACCGGCGGTATAACCGTTGCGACGACCAGGCCGGAAACCATGCTCGGTGACATGGCTGTTGCGGTGCATCCGGACGACCCCCGGTACAACAACGTGATAGGACGCAAACTCGTCATACCGATCGCCGATCGCGAGATACCGGTTATTGCGGACCATGCCGTCCACAGCGATTTCGGGACCGGCGCAGTGAAGGTGACCCCGGCACACGACTTTGATGACTTCGAAATGTCGAAGCGGCATTCGCTTCCCTCCCTTCAGGTCATCGATCCGGCAGGCAGAATGACAGCCGCTGCCGGCAAGTATCAGGGAATGGACCGTTTCAAAGCGAGGACAGCAATCCTCGAGAAACTGCAGAAACTCGGTGTCCTTGCAAAGGCCGACGATTATGCGTTGTCCGCGGGTACGTGTTACCGCTGCGGAACGGTGACAGAACCCATGGTTTCGACCCAATGGTTTGTGAAAACAAAGTCCCTTGCAGCCGAAGCAGTCCGGGCGGTGCAGGAGCAGCGGACGAGGATCATCCCGCAGCAGTGGGAAAAATCTTATTTCGAGTGGATGGAGAACATCAAGGACTGGTGCATATCGCGGCAGATCTGGTGGGGACACAGGATCCCCGCATGGTATTGCGATGACTGCAGGCAGGTCACCGTCGCTGTTGAACCACCGCATGCGTGCGGACACTGCGGCAGCGTAGCTATCCACCAGGACGAGGACGTTCTCGATACCTGGTTTTCATCAGCGCTCTGGCCGTTCTCAACGCTCGGATGGCCGGACACGACCCCTGAGCTTGCGTATTATTACCCGACCAGCATCCTCATCACGGCCTTTGATATCCTGTTTTTCTGGGTCGCCCGGATGATGATGATGGGACTGAAGTTCATGGGGGACGTCCCGTTCAGGGATGTGTACATCCATGCGCTGGTCCGCGACGAGTTCGGAAAAAAGATGAGCAAGACGAAAGGGAACGTCATCGACCCGCTGGTGATCATTGAGAAGTACGGAACGGACGCGTTCAGGTTCACCCTTGCTTCCATGGCAGCCCAGGGCAGGGACATTAAGCTCTCGGAGCAGCGGATAACCGGGTACCGGAATTTTATCAACAAGCTGTGGAACAGCACGCGTTTCCTCATGATGAAGGTAACTGAGAGCGGGGTGACCTATCCTCCCCGGCAGGACAACGAGATCCCCATTGATGCGTGGATCAACGAAAAGCTTCGGGTGACGGCCACTGCGGTCAGGGATGCGATCGACAACTATCGGTTCAATGATGCGGCAGATGTTCTGTATCAGTTTATATGGCACGAGTACTGCGACTGGTACCTCGAGATGGTCAAGATAGCGAGCGCCGCCTCAGCAGATACGCGGCCGGTTGCGAACATGTTGTTCGTTCACGACACGATCGTGCGCCTCCTGCATCCTTTTACGCCCTTCGTCACCGAGGAGATATACCATATCCTTCTCGGAATACCGGGACAGCACGAAGGACAGTACGACTCCATTATGCGTACGCACTACCCCGATCCTGCGCATCTTGAACGTCCGGATCAAAAGGCCGCGCGCTCCACTGCGGACATCGATACGGTCATCGGTATCATTACCAAGATACGCAATATCCGTGCAGAGTGCAATGTCCCCGCAGCAAGCTCCGTGGATCTGAGTTTTACGGGCGACAGCGGCAAGATGGCCGTCACAGACACGTACGCGGGATATATCGCGGCGATGGTCCACGGGAAGATTCTCCCTGCGCCGGACGGCGGACAGGCAGTCAGGGGCAGCGCTGCTGACCACCTTGACGGGCTCACGATCTATGTCCATCTGGCCGGCGTCATAGAACCCGCTGCAGAGATCCAGCGTCTGAGCAAGGAGATGGGAAGATTGCAGACGGATCTCGAGAAGTATAAGTATAAGCTCAGCAACGACGATTTTCTGAAGAAGGCGCCGCAGGAGGTCATCGAAGAGACAAAGGCCGTCAACGAACAGATGAAAGAACGCTATGAACAGCTCAACGCTTCCCTGCAAAGGATGAAAGACCTTCTGCAATGAGAGGACTGACCCGTTGTATTGATGCCGCACTCGATGAGGATATCGGGTCCGGCGACATAACGACCGATGCAATCATAGCAGAGTCACTGGCTGCTGCAGGTGTCGTCAGGGTCAAAGAAGACGCTGTTGTCGCAGGCCTTCCCGTTGCAGAACAGGTTTTCCACCGGGTGGATCCCGGCATCAGGATGACCTGCAGTGTGCATGACGGCGATCGGGTGCGAAAGGGCACGATCATAGCACGGGTGTCCGGGCGGGCTTCCTCGATCCTCATTGCCGAACGCACGGCCCTCAATTTTCTGATGCGTATGTCCGGGATAGCGACGGTTACCCGCCGTTACCTGCAGGAACTCCGGGGAACCGGGGTCGTGCTCCTCGACACGAGAAAGACTGCACCTGGCCTTCGCATGACCGACAAATACGCTGTCAGAGCAGGAGGGGGGACCAACCACCGGTTCGGCCTGTTCGACGGCATTTTGATCAAGGACAACCATATAAAGGCTGCGGGGAGTGTTGCGTCAGCAGTGCGCAGCATCCGGGGCGTGCGGCCGTACCAGAAGATAGAAATTGAAGTCAAAAACAAGGAAGAGCTCAGGGAAGCTATCCGCGCCGGTGCCGATATCGTTCTGCTCGACAATATGGATCCGGGAATGCTGAAGGAATCCCTCTCCATAGCGCGGGGGAAGATCCTGACCGAGGTGTCCGGCAATATCACGCTGGAGAACATACGTGCGGTTGCAGGAGCAGGTCCGGATTTTATTTCAACAGGTGCGATAACCCATTCTGCAAAGGCTATTGATATTTCAATGAAGCTGACTAACCTTTACAAAAAGGAGAGACCATGAAAAAACTATTACTGCTGTTGTCCGGCGTCCTGCTCATGCCGGTCTATGCACATGCGGACAAGCCGCAGCGTGAAGCCGGTGCGATCATTGTGAAGGACATCGACCGGACGACTGTGTTCAGCAATTTCACATACACCACCCTGGAACATGAACAGATAAAGATCCTCAACAAGAGGGGAGTCAACGGGTACTGCGAAGTCGTGCTGCCATACTCAACGGACTACCAGCGGATAGAGATCCTCGATGCCACGACGATAGAACCTG
>JAJYLM010000064.1 GCA_021787655.1 bacterium | reverse complement strand
TTTGTCCAGTCAGCCCTGCTTGGTGCACATATTGCGACCGTCCCGTTCAATGTTCTTGAACGGCTCATGAAACACCCCCTTACCGATAAAGGCATTGAGACCTTCAATAAGGACTGGGAAAAGCTGAAAAGCTCTCTGAAAAAATAAACCTCGCTGGATCGTATCCTGCGCGTATCCTCTTTATTCTTTCCCACCTCTGGGAGGGATACAGAGCGAAAAGAGATCTGTATGAGTTTTACCGTACGCAGATGAGAAAATTGGCCGGCAGTTCAATAGAGAGAGAATCCCCATGAAAAAGGAGGTTACCTTCTGATGAGAATTTTAACAGGGATCTGTTTTCTGTTGTCCATCATCGTTGTGTTCTGCCTGGTGGTCGTCTCTGCACACGCGGAGCCGCCCGAAACAACCTCGTCCGCACCACCGTCCCGGGCAGCAACTACCGGCGCATCCAGAAGTGGAACGGATATACCGGATATAGCTTCTCCCGGGAAGATCAGCACGGCACAATCCATCATGAACAGCGTGGTCGTCGGGCTGCTGAAAAAAGACATAGCGTCATTTCAAAAGATCAAGAGTTACCACTGCACGTTCATAAAACAGGAGATGTTCGACAACAAGCTCAATCACCAGGAGACAATAAGCTATTATTACGAGGCGCCCTGCAGCATTTATATGCAGTGGACGGACAGGCGGGATAAGGGGCTTGTAGCGATGTACGACTGCAAGAAAGACAAGGACCATTTCACTGCACGGGACAACGGGATTGCGGGCAGTCTCGGATTCATGAAATTTGCCCTGGACAGTTCTTTTGTAAAGGTCTTTCACCGGAACCACTGGCAGATTAACCAGTCGGACATCATGTTCATGTCAAGGATGATCCTGGAACAGATGGAGGACTCTATACATACAGGACAGTTCAGGCTGCAATCGATCCGGGAGGTACACGACGACGAGGCCGGCGTGGACACCCTCCGGTTCGACGCGTTTCTCTCCGACAAGCCGGTTGACGGGATCCTGTACAGCAAAGCATCTCTATGGGTCGACGCGAACACACTGATACCGGTCAAGTTCATGCTGTACAATTTTAACGGCGAGCTCTACGAGCGCTATATCCTGAAGGACATGCAGATCAACGTGAACGTACCCCGGAAGCTCTTTGCCCCGGTAAAATGACGCCCCGGCATCCATCGTTGCAGGATTGAATATTTTTGTTCAGGAAAAAGTACACGATAAAGGAGAACACGATCATGAATGGAAACGAAGTCCAATGGGACATAAGCATAGCAAATTTTTTCGAGGAAGTGGTGCCCCAGATATTCAGGGACGAATTAAAGGAACACCCGGTCCAGGACATGGAAGGGCACGATTTCAAGCTGCAGTTCAGTATCACCGGGGAGGGACCCGCAACGTACGGGATAATCGTTAAAAACGGAACAGAGCTGAACGTTGTAACCAACGGAATTCCGGACCCCCAGATTACCTTTGAATTGAGTGAAAAGGACTGGAGAGACTCGATCACCGGGAAAGAAGGCGGAGACGCCGTCATGGGGATGTTCTTCAACCCCGCCATGCTGAACAGAAGCAAATACGATACCTTGCTCGGTATTAAAGGCACGATGAACCTCGTTCTGTCGAGAACGGACGGTGAGCCCTTTAAAGCAAAAATGAGATTCAACAACACGGACATACCCGTCAGCACGATCAGTATGAAAGCAGCCGAATACTCGGCCATGCTGAAAGGAGAGATAAACCCCATTATGGCGTTCATGTCCGGAAAGCTCAAGATCGCCGGTGATATGGGACTGGCGCTCAAGCTCCAGGTGTTCATCAAATAATACGTCTCGAAGAGCGTCCTCAGGTGGGGGTGGAGAATAACACAGACACCGGCGCTTGTTTTCGCGATAACCTGCCGAGCAACCATGATTTGTGAGACGGAATAACCGGGTCCGTCCCTCACAAGGGCATCGAACCCCTCATTCAGGACTGGGAAAAGCTGAAATCAGCCCTGAAAAAGTAAATCGACCCCCCGTACCGGCCTTGAAATCGACCTGGGGGCGTAATTCAGTTGACAGGGGTAAGGGTTTTGTGCTCTACTGTACCTACGCCTGTTATAGGTGTCCGTATGAATAAACATAAAAAATTTACCGTACTTGTCATCCCCGAGGGAACAGAAAAGACAAAGAGGACAGCCATAAGCTCCAGCGTCCTGAAAGCCGGGGCGATGATAGTTGCCGGTTTTCTCGTTGTATTCTCGTTCCTTGTGTATGAGTTTTTACACCAGCAATATCAGGGGCATGAGTTGTTCAAGGCACGCAAACTCGTTGTCGAGCAGAACAACCAGATCATGGATTTTGCAAATAAGATCCACACCCTGCAAACCAGGCTTGAGTCCCTCCAGCAGTTCGATTTAAAAATCCGGATACTCGCCAATATCGAAAACGCTGCCTCCAAGAAGGAAAACACCTACAGCATCGGCGGACCGACCATCAATACCGGAGGATACCCTGTGCCGTTGTCCGGCGTCAGCAAGGAAATGCTGGTGAAGAAAATGGAGATGGACATCAACGACCTGCTTTCAAAAACCGGTATGGAAGAGCAGAGTCTGCAGGAGGTATATGAAAATATCCTCGATAAAAAGGACCTTCTGCTTGCAACACCGTCGATATGGCCTGTACGGGGCTTTATAAGCTCCGGTTTTGGCTGGCGCATCAATCCAATTACCGGCGGCAAGGAATTTCACGAAGGTCTCGACATTGCGACCCAGTCAGGAAACCCCATCAGGGCACCGAGCAATGGCATTGTCAGCTATGCAGGATGGGAAAGCGGCTTTGGTAACACCGTCGTCATCGATCATGGTTATGGCATTACAACGCTGTATGGACACATGAGCAAGATAGAGGTCAAAACCGGTGAGATAGTAAAACGGGGACAGACGATCGGCCTGGTCGGGGACACAGGATTTTCGACAGGACCGCACGTACACTACCAGGTGATGATAAACGGCATACCGGTAAATCCGATGCGTTATCTTGTCGGTAACTTCCAGTAATCCGCAGGGAAGAAATTCAAGATTAAAGATTCAATATTCAATACCGGGAATACCGGGATCCGGAATTAACATTCGAGAGTACGTGCCAGTAACAATATTTTTAATCTTTAATTTTGAATTTTTAATCGTTGAAAGAGAATATGTACATCCGGAAAGACGGTTACTATAAACTCGCAAAACAACAGGGCTTCAGGTCCCGGGCGTCGTTTAAGTTGATACAGTTAAACGATTCCTACCATATTATCCGGCAGGGCAGCCGGGTCCTCGATATCGGTGCCGCCCCCGGAGGCTGGATGCAGGTGCTTCTTCATGTCGTGGGCAGCACAGGAACTGTTGTTGGTCTCGATATTCTCGATATCCTGCCGATCCACGCCCCCAATGCCGTTCTGATAAAAGGTGATGTTCGTGACCCTTCTGTACAGCAGCAGGCACGTGCCGCGATCAATGGAAAATTCGATACGGTCGTATCCGATATATCCATCAACATTTCAGGCAACGCCCCGACAGACACCGAGGGGAATCTTGAACTCTCCGGAATAATCGTTTCGCTGCTGCCGGGTCTGCTGAAGAGCAACGGCAATTTTCTGATCAAGCTCTTTTACAGCCCTGCGCTCAGGCCCCTGCAGGACAGGATCAGGGGCTGCTTCCGCGAGGTCTTTACCACAAAACCTCCGGCATCGCGGCGTTCGTCCTCGGAGCTGTACCTTATAGCCAGGGGATTCAAACCTGTCCATGTGGGAGCCATAATGGCCGGGGATCGCTGAATATGCTTGATCTTTTCGTCATTTTAGTCGATATAGGGATTAAGAGGTAAACCATGCTGAAAAAAATTGAGGCTATAATAAAACCATTCAAGCTTGATGAGGTCAAAGAAGCACTCGGGGAAATAGGCATACAGGGACTGACGGTCAGCGAGGTTAAAGGCTTTGGCAGACAAAAGGGGCACACGGACCTCTACCGGGGTGCCGAGTATGTGGTCGATTTCCTCCCGAAGATTAAACTTGAGGTTGTGATCCCTGAAGAGCTTGTCAGCAAGGTCGTAGAGGCTGTCAAGCAAAGTGCAAAGACAGGCAAGATCGGAGACGGCAAGATCTTCGTAACGCCCGTCGATGAAGCGGTCAGAATCAGAACCGGAGAAACCGGAGAGAACGCAATATAGTCATGGGGTTTTCTATAATTCCCGCGTCCCGGGAATTCAGAAACAACGCCCTATCATGCATAAACTCCTGCTGACAATTCTCCTCATTGTCCTCCTCGCCCCTTCCGGATACTGTAAACCAGAAAAAAGAACTTCTCCGAGACACGTTAAACACCGTTTGACCCAGATCAAGAAGCGCATTCAAGAAAAAAAAGAAGAAATCAAAATCTCCCGGAAAAAGGCCGCAGCCCTGCTCGATGAGATCGATGCACTGGACCGCAAGAATGCAGGACTGGAAACAACAATCAATGGTCTGAATGTCCAGAAACAAAACCTTCTGAAAGCTCTCGGCACGACGCAAAAAAGTATCGATTCACTGACAGCAAGCATAACAGCACAGCAGGCACTGATCGACAAACGGATGGTCGCAAATTTTAAATTGCACCAGACAGGCTACCTTCAGATCATGCTGGCTGCGGATTCCCCTGTCGACATGGAAAAACGTTATACGTTCATGGGATATATTATCCAGCACGATGAACAGCAGGAAGCAAGCTTCCTTGCCAAAAAGAACGCCCTTGTTCAGGAACACAGGAGCTATGCACAGCAAAAGAACAATCTCGATACGGTTATGGACAATCTGAACAAACAACAGACCGACCTCATGAAGGCGCGGTCGCAGAAAACCCGGGTACTTGCATCAATTCGTGACAGTACCCAGGCAACGAGGAGGGTTCTGCTTGAATTGCAGAATTCCGAGGAGAAATTACAGCACGCGCTGAAGTCCCTCGAAAGTACTCCGGTCATCAAAACAGGTTTTGCCGCCATGAAAGGCAAACTTCCGTTTCCGGTTCAGGGAACGATGGACGATATCTTTGGCAGGACGACCAACAGCATCATCGATTCAAAAGGCGTGCTGTTCCGTGTCAACCCCGACGCCCAGGTCAAAGCGGTATACACGGGCGTTGTCGTATGGTCCGAATGGCTCAAGGGTTACGGGAATACCATTATTCTGGATCACGGAAACCATTATTTTACCATCTATGCGCACATCGGAACTACCGATTCAACGGTCGGCGAAAATGTGCAGGCCGGACAGATGATAGGTACGGTCGGAGACGCCGGCATTGGGAAGGACATTACCCTGTACTTCGAACTCCGGCACGGTGAAACACCGCTCAACCCCGGGGAATGGTTCAGGCGATGATAAACAATCCTTATACGTACGCAAGAATCTCCCTCAAGAACCTTCAGCATAACCTTGGCGTGATCCGGAGGACACTAAGGCAGGGCACACGTGTTATGGCAGTCGTAAAGTCAGACGCCTACGGTCATGGGCTTGTCCCGGTATCGAAAACACTGGAACAGGGGGGCATCGACGGTTTCGGCGTGGCATTCGTCGATGAAGGCATCGTCCTCAGACAGGCCGGCATCACTGCACCCATCTACATCCTTTCCGGGTTTCAGCGCGGCGAAGAAGCGCTGCTGATCGATAACAGCCTTACCCCCCTTGTGTACAGCACTGCACAGATCGAACTTCTGAACAGGGCAGTGGGTACACGAAACCTTTCTCCGGCGCTTCACCTGAAAATCGATACGGGTATGGGAAGGCTGGGCTTCGTTTACGATGATATCGGGACTCTCGGCAAGGCCCTCAGGGGCATGAAACGACTCAACATCACCGGTGTTGCTACCCATCTGTCCGCTCCCCGTGATTCCCGGCCGTTTACCACGATCCAGATCCAGAGGTTTCAGGCAGTCAGGCAATTCCTTGAGACCGCATTGTCGAAGAAGCTGATCGCGCACGCAGCAAACACGGACACCTTTTTCCATTATCCCGGAGCTGTATTTGACATGGTGCGTTCGGGCATCAGCCTGTACGGATACGGCCAGAAAGACCTGAAACCTGTTCTGAGCGTTTTCTCCCGGTTGATCTCGGTAAAGACCCTGAAAAAGGGATACAGCATCAGTTACGGCAGGACGTACCGGCTGAAGAAAAACACGACGGTCGGTGTTATTCCCGTCGGCTATGCAGACGGGTATCTGCGTTCGCTTTCCAATAAGGCGTTTGTTGGCATAAACGGCAAAAAGGTATACAGTATAGGAAGGGTCACCATGAACCATATAATGATAGACATGCACAACGTCCCTGCACGCGTCGGCGATGAGGTCCTTATCATGGGACAGGACGATTCGCAGCGCATCGGAGCGGATACGGTGGCAACACTCGGCTCCACCATAAGCTATGAGCTGTTGTGCAGCATGGGTACGCGCCTGAAAAGGATCTACGAATAACATGACTGTTCATCCACTCGCCCCTTTTGAGTATATCGGCAGGCGGTTTACCGCGCTGCTCGAGGAATTGGGCGGGATATTCTCAACCTTTATCCAATCGATCGTGCTCGTCTTCAAACCTCCGTTCAGGGTAAGGCTGTTTTTCAAACAGATGGAATTCATCGGCGTCGAATCCAGTTTTATCGTCATACTGACCGGCGCATTCACCGGCATGGTCTTTGCGCTCCAGACGTCCTATGCGTTCAGGCTGTTCGGTGCAGAAAACCTGATTGGACCGTCCGTGGCCCTGTCTCTTGCCCGGGAGCTCGGTCCCGTTCTCACCGGTCTCATGGTGACCGGGAGGGTTGGTTCGGCAATGGCGGCAGAGCTCGGCACCATGAAGGTAACAGAACAAATAGATGCCCTTTCCACCATGAGCATCAACCCGGTGCAGTATCTCATTACACCACGGGTCCTGTCTGCCATCATCATGCTTCCCATGCTGACCGTGCTGTTCGACTTTGTCGGCATTATCGGGAGTTATTTCATGGCCGTCTTCCTGCTCGGATTGAACGGCCAGCGGTTTATCAACGATACGATCTACATGGTCGATCTGAAAGATATCTACATAGGTCTCCTGAAGGCCGCTGTTTTCGGAGCCATTATCGCTGTCGTTGGATGCTATAAAGGGTACTTTGCGGAGAAAGGCGCAGAGGGGGTCGGAAAGGCAGCCACCCAGGCCGTGGTCATATCATCCGTGTCCATTCTCATTGCCGACTATTTTCTGACAGCACTGTTGTTCTGATTATGCAGATCGATATCAAGGGACTGAAAAAATCATTCGGCAGCAATGTCGTCCTCAACGGCATCGACCTGACCATCGAGGACGGCAAGACGACTGTCATCATCGGTCAGACCGGGTGCGGCAAAAGCGTCCTCATCAAGCACATCATCGGCCTGTTACGGCCTGATGCCGGACAGATCGTCGTCAACGGCGTCGATGCAACCCGCCTCAGACACCGGGATTTTTCCGCATTGCTCAAGAATTTCGGCGTCCTCTTTCAGAGCGCGGCACTGTTCGATTCAATGACTGTCGGTGAAAATGTTGCTTTCCCGCTGATCGAGCATACGGACCTTCCAGACAGCAAGATACGGGAGATCGTCCGGGAAAAACTTGCCATTGTCGGACTCAAGGGCGTTGAGCCGCTGTACCCTGCAGAACTGAGCGGCGGCATGAAGAAACGCGTCGGTCTTGCGCGTGCGATCGCCCTGGATCCCAAGGTCCTGATCTTCGATGAACCGACAACCGGGCTTGATCCCGTGATGAGCGACACCATCGACAACCTTATTCTGAATACCCAGCGGCGTCTTGGCGTCACCAGCATCGTGATCAGCCACGATATTGCAGGCACATTCAAGATAGCACACTGGATAGCAATGCTTTACAAAGGCAAAGTTGTTTTATATGGTAGTCCTGATGATTTCAGAAACACAAAAGATCCGATCGTCAGGCAGTTTCTCGAACGCAGGGCGGAAGGACCGCTGCAAGTAGAGGCGTAACATGAACAAGGGTATCTCAACCAATGCCAAGGTGGGCATATTCGTCGCCGTTGTACTCCTGCTCCTGTTCTGGATCACCTTCCAAATCAGCAGCGGGACGATATTCGGCAGGCTCCAGGGATACACACTGACCACGGTTTTCGACAATGCCCAGGGTCTGAACACAAAGACCGGGGTCTACATCGCAGGTATCAAAATAGGCTACGTCCAGGATATCAAGCTCCATGACGATAAGGCTCTCGTCACCCTGCGGCTCCTGCCAAACGTCCAGGTAGAGGAAAATGCAAAGGCTGTTATACGGACCAAAGGCCTGCTCGGAGAAAAGTATATCGAGATTGTGCCCGGCAGGCAGCAGGCAGCCGTGATCCCCCACGGGGGAGAGATTATCTTCACCGAGTCTCCTCCTGACCTTGAAGAACTCATGAACAAGCTCAATGGCATCGCCACGGACGTCAAGGCCGTGACCCAGAGCTTGAATGATGTGTTCGGCGGCACCAGGGGCGAAAAGAATATCAGGGACGTGGTCGACAACCTCAACACGACCATCAAGCACATGGACCGCCTGGTCACGAACACCAATGCGAACCTGAACAGGACCTTTGACTCGGTCAACACCTTCGCATATGCGCTCAAACAGCAAGGTCCGGACATCCTGAACAACCTGGCTCAGATCTCGGACGAACTCCATTCAATCATAGCCGAGAACAAGCAGTCCGTGAATAAAACGATGGAGAACATCAGCCAGGCGAGCGAAAAACTGGACAAGACCCTCGCCAATCTGCAGGTCATAACGGACAACCTGCGGGAAGGCAAGGGCGCCATCGGTAAACTGCTGACGGACAAAAAAACAGAACAACAGGTCACCAAGGCCATCAGCGGCTTGAGTTCCATGGTCGGCGGAACTTCCCGGTTCAGGACCATCATCAGCTACCGCGGAGAGTATCAGTTTGCGTATCACAACGTGAAGAGCTACCTCGATCTGAGACTCCAGCCGTCATGGGACAAATACTACCTGCTGGGCATCGTTGACGACCCCGGCGGATACTCTTCCACCTCGACGACCTATACCACGGTGAACAATGTCAACACCGGTACGGTCCAGCAGACACAGACGGTGACCAACAACATCACCAATCAGCTCAAGATCAACGCGGAGATCGCAAAACGTATTTCCTACTTCACGTTCCGCGGCGGAATCATCGAATCGAGCGGCGGTATCGGCCTGGATATAGATTCGCCCAACGATACGGCACAGCTCAGCCTTGAGATGTTCAATTTCAACGAGAAGCCCTACCCCGAATTAAAGGCCATGCTCGGTATATCCATTCTGCGGTACTTCCTGCTCTCGGGAGGAATGACCGATATAGCGAACAGCAACGTCCGTACCTGGTTTGCGGGGCTGGGTCTGAAATTCGACGATCAGGACCTGAAGAACATTTTCGGACTTGCTGCAAGCACAACCTATGTGAATACAAAATAAGCAGAATCGCGGGACATGCTCCGTCCGGGTCCCGGCACCATAAAAATGTAAATTTATTGAAGGAGGATTCTATGGTAAAAATTGAAGATGTACTGGCTCTGGAGATACTGGATTCACGCGGGAACCCGACCGTCGAGGTAACGGTCCGGCTCGACAACGGAGTTTTTACGACGGCAAAGGTCCCCTCGGGGGCATCGACCGGTGAACGGGAGGCCCTCGAGCTGCGTGACGGGGACAAGAACCGCTATCAGGGCAAGGGCGTTCTCAAGGTTCTCAAAAACATCAAGAACGTGATCAAACCGGCCCTGCGGGGCATGGAGCCGTTCGACCAGAGAGCGATCGACAGAACAATGACAGAGCTTGACGGAACGGAAACAAAGTCGAAGCTGGGTGCAAATGCCCTGCTCGCTGTTTCCCTTGCTGTTGCGAGGGTGGGCGCAAAGGCGCTGAACATGCCCCTGTACAAATATCTGGGCGGCGTGGATACCCCGGTCCTGCCTGTTCCCATGCTGAACGTACTGAACGGCGGCAAGCATGCTGATACAAACGTGGACTTCCAGGAATACATGATCGTACCGGCGGGACTTCCTTCATTCACCGGGGCCCTGCAGGCATCCGTCGAGGTCTACCATACACTGAAATCGATCCTGAAAGACAAGGGACTCGTCACGTCCATCGGCGATGAAGGAGGGTTTGCCCCGAATCTGAAGAACAACGAAGAGCCCCTGCAGTACCTTTCCCGGGCTATCGAAAAAGCCGGTTACAAACCGGGCAAGGACATCTTCCTTGCACTGGATCCTGCGTCGAGCGAGTTCTACAGCGGCGGCAAATACCATCTTAAGGATGAAGGCAGGAACCTCAGCTCCGCTCAAATGATCGACCTGTACGCAGGTCTTATAAAATCCTACCCGTTGATCAGCATCGAAGACGGGCTTGCCGAAAACGACTGGAACGGATGGGTGCAGCTGAAGGAGAGGCTCGGTTCGAAAGTCCAGCTCGTCGCCGATGATCTTACCGTGACGAACACGAAATATATCAGGAAGGCGATAGAACAGGATGCGGCCAATTCCGTCCTGATCAAGCTCAACCAGATTGGAACGCTGACAGAGACCATGGAGGCGATACGCATGGTGAAAACCAACGGCTGGACGGCGGTCGTCTCACATCGTTCGGGAGAAACCGACGATACGACCATAGCGGACCTGTCGGTGGCTGCGAACACCGGGTTCATCAAGACCGGCGCTCCGGCCCGGGGAGAACGCGTTGCGAAATACAACCGTCTCCTGGAGATTGAATACGAGCTCGGTACACGGGCCGTGTATCCCGGCTTGCAGGCATTGAGCAGCGTCGGAAAATAAGGAGATACCATGGCGAACATAACCGACAGATTCAGGCTCGACGGAAAGGTGGCGCTCATCACGGGCGCGAGCAGGGGCATTGGCGAAGGAATTGCGCGCGCATTTGCAGCAGCCGGGGCCAAGGTGGTCCTGTCCAGCAGGAAACAGGCTGACCTCGAACGTGTTGCGGGGGATATTACAGCCGCAGGCGGCAGCGCCTTCGTCGTGGC
>JAJYLM010000063.1 GCA_021787655.1 bacterium | reverse complement strand
TCTTCAAGGGCAGCGGTACGATTATGCTGCAGGACACTGCGGCAAACCTGCCGGAGCCTGTCGTGCCGCACGAACATCAGTCTTCACCTGCAGGAGAATCCATGGATGAGGCAGAAAAACGGATGATCGTGTCCGCGTTGGAAAAAAGCGGGAACAACATGTCACGCGCAGCCCAGATCCTGAAGATACCGAGGCACAAACTCATCTATAGAATGAAGAAATTCGGTCTGAAACGCCCGGACAAATCTGCATAAATTACAAGCATACTGCATTCGGACAACAGGGCAAAAAAAAGGGCGACCGAAGTCGCCTTTTGAAGAGCACCACAGACGTACTGTTGTGGGCTGATCTCTGATAAGAATATAAGGACGACCGGCCGAAATTTCAAGGCTGAGGTGCGGAGAAATTCCTGCTACGTGAAAACCTTGAATCATGAACGGATTGATGATTATAACGGTGCACGGACACGACGGCATTCCATTGAACCAGCATTGTCCGGAACACGGCCTTTATAAGAAATTACGGGGTGGCTTACCATGACAATGACCGGACAGGATCATCCGTTCGATGCTGCGACACGCCTGACAGGCGGCAACGGCCGCTATCAGGGACACACGGCTGCGGGCTATGCCAACATGGTCGGCCCGTTTGGCGGCATCATTGCCGCAGTGATGCTCAGAGCGTCGCTCGATCACCCTGAGAGGCTGGGTGACCCCCTTGCTCTCACGGTGAACTTTGCAGCACCGCTTGCTGACGGCAGCTTCGATATCGATGCAGTGCCGGTCAGGACGAACCGTTCAACCCAGCACTGGAACATCGGGCTTACGCAGAAAGGCCTGACGATGGCCACAGCCTCGGCAGTGTTCGCGAACAGACGGATGACGTGGTCTTCAACAGAAATGCACTACCCTGCACTGCCCGCTGTACACGACGGTGTACGGATTTCGGACGAGCATTTTCCTGCATGGGTTCGCCAATACGACATTCGTGTTCTGCAGGGAGGCATCCCCCCGTCGTTGACCATAGAACACGAGGAAGCGTTTACCCGTGCTGTCAGTCTCCAATGGATCTGCGATGAGCCGCGCAGGCCCCTGGATTTTTTGTCGCTGGCAGCGATCTGCGACACGTTCTTTCCGCGGATCTATATCAGGCGCAACCAATTCGTGCCTGCGGGCACAGTATCGCTGAGCATTTATTTCCACGTCAGTACCGGGGAATTTTTGGCCCTTGGCGATAAGCCGGTTTTGGGCTCAGCACGTGCCAACCGGTTTCACGACAACTATTTTGACCAGACCGCTGAGGTTTGGTCGCAGGACCGGGAATTGCTCGCGACATCGAGTCAGATCGTTTACTTCAAGGAATGACTGTTCAATGACCGGCCGAATTTGTATACAAGCAGGAAGAACTATCATAAATAGTTGAAAAGGACATAATTCAATGGCTCAAACGACATTCGATCTGAAAACGCTGATCCGGAGAGTATTCTGGTTCGTCAACTTCAGCACCATGCTGAAGCTGACCATGCACTGGCTGCCGCGTGGACGGCGTCCCTTTGTCGTGTTCGAAGATACAACGTACACCTACCGGCAGGTCTACGCAGCGTCCCTGCGCTATGCCCGCTTTTTTCTGTACCACCGGGAAGCGCTCATCCGCAGCGGCAGGCTCAGGGAAAAAGACCGGATGACGGTCGGCATCTACCAGGAGAACACGCCGGACTTTTTGTTCGCGGCATTCGGCGCAGGTTTGAGCAATTGTGTCCTGTTCGCCGTGAACACCGGGTTTAAGGGAAGAACGCTGTCCAACGTCATAAACCAGGCCGGCCTCTCCCTGCTGATCACCAATGCCCAGGCTGCGGGCGAAATTACCGCAGTCATCCCGGAGATCCAGCCATTGACCGGCAGGGACATTTTCATGGCAGGCGGTGCAGGGGAAGCGGCACACAGGGGCTTTTCGAGCCTCGACGAAGCACTCGATGAAGCACAGAACGCTGCTCCGGCACGCAACCGTCCGCCGATGGACAACACTGCTCCGGTCCTCGTCATCTATACCTCGGGCACTACCGGCATGCCGAAGGGCGTACCCATATCGCACCTCAAGATGATAGGCGCCGGGTGGGTGGTACAATCAGCCGTGCACCTGGGACGCAAAGACCTCGGGTACATCTGCATGCCCCTGTTCCACTCCAATGCGTGGTACATCGGCATACTTCCGGCTTTGCTCGGGGGATCGGGCTTCGTGCTGAAGCGTCGTTTCAGTGCAAGTGCATTCGAGGACGACATCCTGAAGTACGGCGTGACCTACATGAACTATGTGGGCCAGCCCTTCCATTATATACTGACGGCACTGGAGAAGAAGTACGGCAGCGGGGAAGCTGTTGAAAAGGCCCTTGCACACAACCCGAAAAACCGGTTCAGAAAAGCATACGGCAACGGTGCACCGTCGGTCGACCGAATCAAGCTGACGCGGTACCTGGGCATGGATCACATCTACGAGGTCTATGGCTCGACCGAAGCGGTCATTACCACGGCAAACAGGCCCGGCGACCCGGTCGACAGTGTTGGCAAGGTGCCGGATTCTGTTGTTATCCTCAATGAGGAGGGGCACGTCTGCCCGCCGGGTACAGTCGATGAAAACGGGCGTCTGCTGAATTATTACGAAGCGGTCGGCGAGATCACGAAAAGACTCAAGGGCGGGACCTTGCGGTTTGACGGTTACTTTGACAACGCAGATGCAACCGGCAAGAAATTCCGCAACGGATACTACCATTCCGGCGACCTCGGTCACATCCGCCTTATCAAGGGACAGCGCTACCTTTATTTCAACGGCCGTACCGACGACTGGATCCGCAAGGACGGTGAGAACTTCTCTGCAGAGAACGTGGTTGATTTTGCTGCCAGATTGCCGGAAGGCAGGCTGGCGATCGCCTATGGAGTACCGTGCGAGGTGTCTGATGAAAAGGTGATGGTGACGATCCAGATGAAGGACGGCGCTGCATTCGACCCGAAACAGGCGTTCGAATGGTTCACGCAGCAGCAGGAAAAAGGCGGTATGGACCCGAAGTGGTTCCCGGACTACGTCCGCATCATCAAGGCCTTCAGCCTGACCGATACACAGAAGATTATGGTCCGTCCGTTCAAGCAGGCACACTTCAATATCGAGAAGTATCCGGACATGGAGGTTTATTTCAGACAGCGCGGAGACACGGCCTACCGCAAGCTGACCAACGGCGACTTCAAGGCGATCAAGTCGGAATTCGCCAAAAACGGACGCCTCACCTTGCTGGAACAGTAGTAATCATTCTCCCTGTCCAGACAGGTTGTAGAGCGCCGTAACATCTTTTTAGCGTGATATTTTCGACGGACTGTGCACTCATGGTCAGGTCTTTGCCGGTTGTTTCGCGGGTTTGACTTAACGTATAAAAGATTATAGACTTTCAGCGGTTATTTATTGCGGACACGCGAGACTTACGGGAGACATAGATTTTTTTATGAACGCTCTGAAAATACTGAAAGCATGAATTCAACAGAAAGCACATCCCGGACGCTGAACCCAAGGTCCACGTTCGTCACCGTCGTTGCGTGGGTGTTTATTATCCTTACCGGGTTTCAGACGGTGATCGGGATATTCGATAGTATCTTATTGAGCACCGGAACATTCAAAGATGTGCAATCAATGGTGCGCGATCCCGAAGCACTCAAAAACATACCCTCGGTCATGAGATTTATCATGCAGCATATCCAGATTGTCGTTATCGTTTTCCTCTTGATCGCTGTTATCATGCTCGCCGCATCGATTGGATTGTTCTATCGCAGGAATTGGGCGAGAATAGTGTTCATGGGCATGTTGGCAGCAGGTATACTCTGGACATTGAGCCAAACGGTTTATCAGAGCGTATTCATGGAAAGAATGATGTCCGGCTCGCACATGCAGACCACAGCAGACCTGCAGCACACCTTTGCCGTGTTCAGAATCGTCCTGTGGATCATTGTACTCGGTGTATGCGCACTTTTCGCATGGATCATCAAGAGGCTCGCCTCAAAAGACATCCGGCAGGAGTTCACGGGCGAATAGTGCTTAGGCACTGCTATGCTTGACAACAATCCCGAACAAACGAAAACCTTTACAAGATACACTTCGTTGCAGGACTATTCCGATTTTGCAATCAAATCCATTATTGGGATTATACTTTTTGTAACGCCGCTGGCCGTCATGAAAAACGAATTTATTTGGATTAAGATCTCGGTTGCTATGGGGCTCTTAACTTTAGGGATTATAGTTATTGCCGCAAAATTAGTTGTACAGAAATCGATCAGTTTTTCTTCATCAACCGTGATCCCAGTGATGGGCTTTATGGTTCTTTCGCTTATTTCGGCACTCATCGCTCCTAACTATAAGATGACCTTAGACGGACTTGTCCGATGGTTCCCGGGTCTTCTACTGTATTTTTTAATTATATCCGCTGAACCTTTTCATAAGAAAAGTATATTCTGGCTTTTTTTTCTTCCTTCTTTTGCAGTCGCACTCTATGGCCTCCTTCAATATTTCAATATCATCGCCGCACCGTTTGACATATACGGACGTCAGAATTCGTCATCAACGATGGGGCTGACTGGCTTTTCTGCTCTCTATTTAGCACAGATATTGCCAATAAGTATCCTTGGTTTTTGTAATTTTATCCGTGATTATGCAAATGCCGGAGAAACAACACAATCCATAAGGAAAACTGTACCTTTGATTGCAGCATTTTCATTAACGTCAATCGGTCTTTTGACAATTCTTCTGTATTTTATCATTTGCAAATCCGTTGCCGGATGGATCGGTCTTCTTGTCTCTTTATCCTTAATTTTTATTTTATCTCAATACAATAAAAGCGTCATCGGATTTAAAAGCCGGGTTACTGTAGCGCTCATCGTGCTTGCAGGCGTATCCTTTATCATCTTGCATAACGATCTTTCATGGGGAACAATTCCTGAGCATCCATTGAAAATGATTGTAGCAATATGGCAAAGCTATTTCGCGCTGTTTGTACATCATCCTTTCATGGGTATCGGCTTCCATAACGGTGAGCTTGGAATCCAGGCTTTTCTTTCCTCTTACTTGCAAAAAATAATTGTAAAGACGTATATGATTCCCTCTGAAGCATTTAATGAGTACCTTCAAATTGCCGGCGAGCAGGGATTAATCGGACTTATCATGTTCGGTTGGCTGGTTTATTCGTTGCTTCGGACTGGTCTGGATAACATCAAGCATCCACCGGCAACCTGGTCGGATTTCGGCTTATTGGGCGGAATTGTGTCTACGCTTTCCTCTGCCTTTATTTCATTTCCTTTCCAAATTCCCACTACATTTCTTTATTTCTGGTTTCTGGCAGGGGCTGTAAGCAGGAATAAATCTAATAATCCTTCAAAGATTAAGTCACTGCGTTTTCCTCAAACTTTCAGAGGAAAAGCCTTCTTTTATTCAATCATACTCCTGATGATCTCTATAGGGTCTTTTTTCAGTATAACATCCTTTACTCATAGCATTGCCGAAAATCATATTAAGGATGGCATAGCATACCGCAATAAACGGGATTTTACCGCCGCTTATGGAGAGTTTACTAAGGCAATACAGTTGAACCCTTCTGAGTACGTATATTATTTCCACAGGGCCATCGTACTCTTTAATATGGGAGAACTTCAGCAAACCATATCGGACCTGAACCAATCCTTGAAGCTGAGCCCGTATTTCGGCCTGGCGTACCGGCTCAGGGGCGGGGCGTACTTCGCGCTTAACAATTGTGCAAAAGCAGCACCCGATTTTGCAAGGGCTCTGTACTTCCTGCCCCCGCTCGTAGGAGAGATCGGCAATCAGGCCGTGACCTGCGATGTACGGTTGAACAACTATAACGGTATGGTAAAGATCGCACAACTCCAGCTTAAGTATAACCCCGAGGACAAAGACGCCTACTATAATATCGGGAATGCAATGTTTCTGAAAGGCGACTACAAGGCCGCTCTCAACAATTACAAGAAATGTGTAAAGCTCGACCCTTTGTTCCATGGAGGGTGGCTGAACATAGCGATGACCTACTATTATCAGAAGGATTTTAATACCGGGGACACCTATTTCGAGAAAGCAAAGAAGATCAACCCGGACAACCCGATCGTATGGTACGATCATGCAGTCGGGCTCGCCCTTGAAGGCAAAAAAGAGCAGGCATTGCTAAGCCTTCAGAAGGCCGTGGAGAAAAAGCCCGAGCTTAGGATGTCCGCACGCGAAGAGCCATCCTTTGATTCTCTTAAGCATATGCCGGCCTTCAAAAGGCTTGTAAGTGTTAGACCGCCGTAAGCCAGAAACCCTCTGTGGTACCAGTGCTTGACCGTTAATACCGGGTTATGTAAAATCATAACAAGGGGGTAAAGCATGGAAACAATAGAAGCTACTACCCAGACTCTCAAACTACGGTCCAATTTCGTCACGGTCCTTGCGTGGGTGTTCATCGTTATCTCCGGTCTTCGGGCAGTAATCATACTCTTTGGCATTGTTGCTTTAAAAACGATGCACGCTGACCGGATGCAACACATCTTATCTGATCCAAAAGCGCTGAAACACGCATCTTTTGTAACGAAATTTATGATGACTCATCTTCAGCTTATAGCTGTCATTTCATTAACAACAATGGTATTAATGCTCATTGCTTCGATAGGACTGCTCAAGCGAAGAAATTGGGCAAGGATATTGTTTATTATCATGCTTGCTATCGGAATTATCAGAGCGCTTGGAAGTATTCTTTATGAGGCCATGTATTCCAAGGAAGTGTGGATAGGACCCGAAGGAAGAGCGATTTTCAATATACATCAGTTGCAGTCGATTATATATGTAATGACAACAATGTTTGGTATTGGTCTTACGGTTCTTTTTGTGTGGATTATAAAAAATCTCGTTTCAAAAGACATCCGGCAGGAATTCATAGGAAAGCCATAAAAATGCAAGACTCATTTCGGGGATCCGTACAATATTCCATACCGGACAGAAAGAACCGTATCATTGGTAGAGAGAAGCATTTCCGAAGGGAGACGCAACATGGATAAAATAGAAAATGCAGTTCAGACTCCGAAACAAGGATCTGTTTTTATCTCTGTGATTGCGTGGGTATTCATCATCATCGCCGGGTTCCTGGCAGTCATGGGCGTAATGGAAAGTATCGTGTTCAGTGTGATGTTTCCTATTTCTTATGTGGCAGTTCCTATGGACCACATGAAGAACGCTGTTCTTGATCCCGCTACATTGAAACACATATCGCATACCATGACCTTTGCAGCGATTTGCTTTGCAGTCGTAAACCTCATCCTGTTGGCGACA
Organism: bacterium; assembly: GCA_021787655.1. Taxonomy (GTDB): domain Bacteria; phylum JAMCPX01; class JAMCPX01; order JAMCPX01; family JAMCPX01; genus JAJYLM01. Next base: position 4,031 of record JAJYLM010000063.1, on the reverse strand, counting down.
TCGATAGGGCTGTTCAAGCGAATGAAATTGGCAAGAATATTTTTTATAGTCTTTATGGCTGTTGGAATAATCTTTTCCTTGATTCTCATTGTCTTTCTGGGAATAGCCTGGAGAGGGATGTCTGCTCATCCTGCGGGACAGAGCATAGCACACATGCATTTAATCGATTTGTTCAGTATATTTGCAATGAGCTGTTCCATTATTATTTGTGTATTATTCGCGTGGATCATCAAGAGGCTCGCCTCAAAAGACATCCGGCAGGAGTTCACGGAAAATGAGTAATAAAAAATAATCTCTATTTTCCGCATAGTTTTACGTGTCATGCCATGCAAACCTCCTCGCCGCAGGCTTGATCCGGCGTGAAGGCACAGGCCGAAGCACAACGTACACTATAGCACCCGGCATTAAAAAGCCACCGGAACCTGCACAGGGATAATTTGTTTTCGACATAGACATGAGCCTGCCAAATAAGAGTAACTTGACTTAGAATGAATCTAAATTACGGTTGAGGCTCGGAGGAAGGTTCTGATTGTATTGACTTAAACGTTATTAATTCGTATTTACAGTGGGAAGGAAATATTTGTCATGGTAGACCAAAATAATCTTCCCCATCTCATCCCGCCTCATGGCGGGTACAGAAAGCTGAAGAGCTTTCAGATTGCGCAGCTGGTGTATGATGTGACAGTGCGGTTTTGTGACCGATACATTGATCACCGCTCGCGCACCCACGACCAGATGGTACAGGCCGCACGCAGTGGCGTGCAGAACATTGCAGAAGGCAGTCAGGCAAGCGGCACCTCAAAAAAAACTGAGTTGAAGCTTACCAATGTTGCCCGTGCAAGCCTTGAAGAGCTTCGCCTGGACTACGAGGATTTTCTGCGGCAGCGCGGACTGCCGCTCTGGAGGCCGGATTACCCGGCGCTGGTCCGCTTTAAGGCAAAGCGGTGTTCCTGCCTTGAGGACATTCAGGGGTGGGTGGAGGAAGAGCGGAAGGGAAACACAGAAGAGCACGGACGAGCACAGATGGACACGGACAAAGCAGGAAACAAATCCTTGTCTGTGAAGGTCGATGACGGTCAGTGTTCGTCCGTGTTCCCCCCTGTGCTGGTTGCCAATGCTGCGCTTTCTCTGCTGAATTTGTGCTGTTATCTGCTTGATCGTCAGCTCGCTGTCCAGGCATCGGCCTTTGAGCAGGAAGGCGGCTTCACCGAAAGGCTCTATCGGGTCCGGTCAGACGCTCGAAAAAACAAGAAATAAGAACGCAGGCCAACACTCAATTCACGGTGATCCTCTTCGGCAAAACCCGCTTCCTGTGCATGAACACAAGCAACTGTGTGGGTGAAGCGAACGATATTCTTCATTTTTAATGAATATTCTTCACCTTTTTTTTGGGTGTATCTTCATAACCTCGCAAAATTCCAACGTTTAATCTGCTGGCATCGTTTTAGCCTTTTATGTCTTTAAAAAATAGGAGGATAAGAATGAACACGATCCAACAGTTTTTCAAAACGAGGTATGAGTGTTGCAGAACGATAACAAGGAGGGGCATCTCAGGAGTAACCGGCGCACCCACCGGCCTATCATGGGTAGTCTGTCTTCTCTGCCTGCTCTCGATAGCGCTGCCTAAACGTGCCTACGCAATTCCCAGTTTCACGCGGCAAACAGGCTTTTCATGCGACGAGTGTCACACTGTTTATCCGAATCTGACACCCTTTGGCAGGGAATTCAAGATGCACGGGTACACCATGTCTGTTTCAAAAGCGGTTAAATCCAGCTCTGATGCAACGACCACCCCGCTGATGAATCTGAATAAAGTTCCGATGCTTTCGGTACGGATTGTCTCCCTCTGGAGCAATCAGGCCGGCGGCAACAACGGTATCGTTCCGCGCGGTATTACGACCGGAGGACAGGGATTTGTCTCTTTCCCCGCCGGCTATAATGACAAGGAGACCTTCAATCTTCTGGGCGACTCCAGCATCTATATCGCGGGCAAGATATCACCGAACCTGGGAACATTCATGGAGTTTTCCGGCATCGATGACGAAGGCGGAAGTCTGAGCCTCGGCATGCTCGACACTGTATTGGTGGCACCGGATGCAACCGTCGGAGGTAAGTCACTGGTGTACGGAATACGCGGCGTTGATGCCGTCTTCACAGGTGACCCTTCGAACGTCCTCGGCACCTGGGGCCTAACGTCCCAGCTCATGGGTATGAGTACCCACAACACACTGTACGATCCGAACAGGGCAATGGTCGAAGGCGGAGAGCTGTATGCCCTATGGGGCGGATTTAATAACGGAGGTTTATTCGGGACCGTGGGTGTTTACCACCCGACGGGCAGTCAGACAGCCGGCAGTTTTGTGCAGGGTAATCTTGTCGGCATGTCCGGTACACCCGGGACATTAAACACAAGCAACGTGGATGAGGCAGTGCGGCTGGCATACTATCTCCCCGCGATCGGCAACCTGTATGCAGAGGCAGGCGCATCGGCTTATTTCGGAAAGGAAGGCATGATGGCACCCTCAACGGCAAGCATATCCAATCCTTTCTACAATGACACCTATTACAACTATGCCCTTGATGCACAGGTGCAGTATATCGGAGACAAGAATCTTGCGGAACTGTTTGCAATCTATCAAAGTCAGAACGACAGCAAGTTTTACGGCCAGGACCTTTACTCAAACATCGACTACGGTGCAAGTGGAACGAGCGTCCAGCGCAACGGTCTTGCGGTGACAGCGGACTACTATTATGAGAGGACGTACGGAGCTTACGTAAAGTTCCTCTCGCAGAATTCCGGTAAGGTCAAAGACATGGATGTTACAGGTACCGTGCTTGGACTTTCATGGTTTCCATGGCAAAATGTCCAGTTGTTCCTTGAACAGGCACTGTTCAGCACCTACAACCCCGGGCTTGCTCAGTATCAAAACACCAGTCTTTCGCCCTCTGATTTTGACGTGACTTCGGTAAAGCTTGAGTATTTGTTTTAATCACACACTGGCAGACAACGCAGGGATTCAGTACGTTTGGATCCCTGCGCCCTTGCCAGCGTACAGTAAGATAAGAAAGGAACATCCATGAGAACAATGCTTCTCCGGTTTTTAAGAACCTTGTCAGTACCAGCGCTCTTAATGATCCTTTTGCTCCATGCATCAGCCGGATACGCCGACAAAGGCTTGTCCATGGGGCTGGATCTCGGGATACGGGATTTTATCGGCACCGATACAGGCAGAGCGTTCAATCCCGGACCAGGTGCAGCCATGCACATGCAGGTCGGCCTGACCGACGTTGTCGGTGTTCAGCTTGGCATGCAGGGCTCCCTGCATTCAGACAGGGGCCTCCAAAACTCGCAGCCCTTCAATTCATCGATTGTCCTCGGCGGCATGAACACCGGGTTCGAGTTCGATCTTCTTCCGCATGCCCTTGTTCAGCCGGTCATAGACACCGGCATCGGCATCTACAGGGTAGGATCGAATTCCTTTATGATGGGCAGCAACCAGAACACAAACACTTCCAGTGTCATTACCTGGGGTGTTCACGCAGGAACAGGGTTTGATTACTTCATGACCAGGGAGGTTTCAATCGGCGTACGTGTTTCTTACCTCTACATTCCAATCCCTGCCGTCATCAACGGCGGCAACAGGGTTCTCGATGGGAGTAATATCTTCGCCGGCATCGACGTTTCCTATCATTTCAATTTTGACGGGCGAGGCATGGGCATGATGATGCCCATGGGATGCATGGGCGGGGACCGTGATGGAGTCGGAACAACAGGTAGGGAAAACACAATGAACAAACCGACTGCGCATTGACCGCTGGTGTGTCATTTTTATACGGGCGTGCATATATTCAAGGCAATGGTTGCTGAAACCATCTGAACAGGAGGGTATGCATATGGAAGCATTCGATTATACGGTACAGACGACAAAAGGTTTCGATCAGGCAGTGAGCGATATTGAGGCCAAGGTAAAGGAAAAAGGCTTTGCCGTGCTCCACGTCCATGATATGCACGCGATCTTCGCGAGCAAGGG
>JAJYLM010000062.1 GCA_021787655.1 bacterium | reverse complement strand
CCGGGTATTCCCCGCTGATCACCATGCCTTTTGCCGTGCAGCCTTGCCGGTAGTTGTTGTTGAACTCGTACCTGTGCCTGTGCCGCTCGTAGATCGTGTCCTTGCCATAGGCACGCGCTGCGTGGGTGCCGGGCTTGATCCTGCATTCGTATGCGCCCAGCCTCATGGACCCGCCGATCTGCTTGTTCGCCTTCTGCTCAGGCATCAGGTCGATTACCGGGTTTTTCGTCTTTGCATCGAATTCGCTGCTGTTTGCGTCCTTGATGTTGAGCACATGGCGGGCGAATTCTATCACAGCGATCTGCATGCCAAGGCAGATCCCGAAGTACGGAATCTTTTTCTCCCGCGCATATTTCGCGGCGAGGATCTTGCCCTCGATGCCCCTGTTGCCGAAGCCCCCGGGAACGAGGATGCCGTCGACATCGTTTAAATACTTTGCAGGTCCGTCTTTTTCGATCTCTTCGGAATCGATATATTTGTGGTTGATCTTCACGTTGTTTGCGATGCCGCCGTGCGTCAGCGCCTCATGCAGGCTCTTGTAGGAGTCCCGAAGATGGACGTACTTGCCCACGATGCCGATGGTGACCTCATCCTTGATCCCCGCCGACCTCTTCGAGAGGGACTCCCATTTCGACAGGTCCGGCGCACCGGTCCAGATGTGGAGTTTCTCGATGATCTTTTCGTCGAGCGCCTCGTTGTGGAATTCAACCGGAACATCGTAGATCGAGTCGACGTCGATGGCCGCGATCACGGCATCCTGGTCAACATCGCTGAACAGGGCTATCTTCGCTTTCAGCTCCTTGTCGATGTGCCGGTCTGTCCTGCAGAGCAGGATATCGGGCTGAATGCCGATGGCCCGCAGTTCCTTGACCGAATGCTGGGTCGGCTTGGTTTTCAGTTCGCCCGAACCCTTGATGTACGGAACGAGCGTGAGGTGGACGTAGAGCACGTTCTCGGGGCCGACGTCCTTTTTCAACTGCCGGATGGCCTCGAGGAACGGAAGGCTCTCGATATCACCGACCGTGCCGCCGATCTCGATGATGGCAATGTCTTTGCCTTTCGCATTTTCCCGTATCCGGCGCTTGATCTCGTCAGTTATGTGGGGGATAACCTGCACCGTGCCGCCGAGATACTCGCCCTTGCGTTCCTTGGTGATGACCGTGTCGTATACCTGGCCCGCGGTAACGTTGTTCGAATGCGTTATGCTGATATTGGTGAACCGTTCATAGTGGCCGAGATCCAGATCGGTTTCCGCTCCGTCTTCCGTGACGAAGACCTCGCCGTGCTGGTAAGGGTTCATGGTGCCGGGATCGACGTTGATGTACGGGTCCAGCTTCTGCAGCGTGACGTTCAGGCCGCGCGCCTGCAGCAGCGCTGCAATGGAGGACGATGCTATGCCTTTGCCCAGTGACGATACCACTCCGCCTGTTACGAATATGAATTTCGATTTCATAATGCCTTCCTTTTCTTTGTGAATAAAGCTCTCGCCCTTGCCAGGTCCTCTGGTGTGTCGATTCCCGCCGGAGGATTGCCGGTCACCGCGACCGCAATCCGATAGCCGTTCTCCAGCAGCCTCAGCTGTTCCAGGTTTTCCATCCTCTCGAGAAAGGATTGCTTCAGACGGACGAATTCCAAAAGCGTCCTGCGCCTGAATATATAAATACCAATATGCCGGTAATGTCCATTGATCCGTTTGACCAGATTTCCCCCATCGTCCCGAACAAACGGCACCGGGAACCGTGAGAAATAGAGCGCGCAGCCGGCGGTATCACAGACGACCTTGACGATGTTCGGGTTGTCGAGCTCACCGGTTGTCCTGATCCTTGCTGCGAGCGTTACCACCGGTATGTCCCTGTCTGCAAGCGCCCGCTGGAGGCCCCGGTCGAACACTGCGGGTTTCAGGAACGGCTCGTCTCCCTGCAGGTTCATGATGATGTCGCCCTGGATCGACCGGGCCACAAAGGCTATCCGGTCGGAGCCGCTTCTGATGCCTGCCGGTGTCATCCTGCATTCGCCGCCGAATCCCCTGACTTCCTGCTCGATGCGGCGGTCGTCCGTTGCAACGATCACGCGGTCTGCGAATTTCGATGCTGCAGCGTTTTCATAGACGTGCTGGATAATGGATTTGGTGCCGAGTTTCAGGAGAGGCTTTCCGGGCAGGCGTTTTGAACCGTACCGTGCCGGAATTATGATAACCACCTTGTCCATGGACTCATATTAAATGCGTGTTCTGCACAAGTCAAGAATTGCCAAACCGCCACGGTTTTGTCGCTTGATAATTATCTTCCCGTGTATAAAATCTGTTGTAATGTGTGGCCGGCATATGGTTAACTATTGTTATATAAAATATATTATTTGAATGGATTTATAGAGTGAAAACAGCAGAAAACAACATTACGATCTCGTGTATTATACCTGCGTATAATGAAGAGAAAAATATCTCCCGTGTCCTCGATGTGGCGTCCGGGTACCGCGGGTTCAACGAGATATTTGTTCTCGATGACGGTTCGACCGATGCGACCACCAGGATTGCACAATCGTACCAGGAGGCGTGTCCCGCGCTGAAGGTCATCACGCTTCCCCATAAGAATGGCAAGGCGGGGGTCATAAAAAAGGGTGTGGCTGCCGCACAGGGAGAGCTTATCGTGATGCTCGATTCCGATCTGATCGGACTGACCCCTGCGAATATCGATGCATTGATAGATCCGGTCATCAGGGGCGAGGTCGATCAAGCCGTGCTGGACAGGGCAGGTGACAGGACGCCCATCTGGGGCTGGACGAACTGCGCCAAGTATTTCGGCGGCGAGCGGGCATTCTGGAAACGGGATTTTCTCGGGATAGATGTTCCGGACGACGCAGGGTATCTGCTGGAGATTACCAACAACCTCCACTACATACAGCAGGGCAAGAGGATCAGGACGATCTTTTGCAGCAACCTCTATACGGTCCATCAGTTCAATAAGATCGACATGATCAACGGAACGAAGAATTACATCAAGATGTCCGTGGACATCCTCCGGTTTGCGACGGTGCGCGGTTTCGTGAAACAGTTTTTCTCGATCGAAAACCGGAACACAAGCGGCTTATTCCTTTTTTACCGGGACCACCCGTCCCTGCGGCCCCTCACGGGATCGCTCATCATCGTGTTCCATCTCATTGACGGGCTTGTTCTGTTCGCCTCTCTCAACCTGCTCAAGCTTGTGAAGCTGCCGCTGACGGTATACCGGCACTTCTTTCCCGCTTCCTGAAAACAGGATTTGTTTTCCCGAAACGTTTACCGCCCGCCTGGTCCGGCACGATACAGGGTTCCCTCGCAGCGCTTACTCGTACCGCAGTGCCTCGATGGGGTTGAGCTTGGAAGCCTTCGTTGCCGGATACAGCCCGAAGAACACACCCACGGCGAACGAAAAGAAGAACGCAATGGCGACGGGGAACACGTTGATCGTTATCGGTATCTTGATGAACGTGCCTGCAGTAAGGCTGAGGACCGATCCCAGGATAATGCCGATAATGCCGCCAATGGTACTCAGGGTCACGGCTTCGAGCAGGAATTGAAGCAGGATGTCCCGCCGTTTTGCGCCCACCGCCATGCGGATGCCGATCTCGCGGGTCCTCTCGGTAACGGACACGAGCATGATATTCATGATGCCGATCCCGCCGACCAGCAGTGATATGGAAGCAATGCTGCCGAGGAAGATGGTCAGCATGTTCGTGATGTTCATGACCGCGGAGAGCATATCCGTGACATTCCGGATCGTAAAGTCGTCGTCCACCTTTGATTTAATATTGTGCCGCTGGCGGAGCAGGGACTCTATTTCCTGCTGCGCTCCGGTTACCGCAGAGCTGGAGATCGCTTTGACAAAGATAAGGTTGAGGTAGTCGATGCCGAGCAGCTTTTTCTGGATGGTCGTATATGGAGCGAGGATCATATCGTCCTGGTCCTGGCCGAACCCGGCGGTACCCTTGGCTGCCATGACAGCGACCACCCGGAACGGGATGTTCGATATCTTGATGATCTTGCCGATGGGATCGATACCTCCGAACAACTGGTCTTTGACCACCTGACCGATGGCACAGACGTTCGCAGCTCCATCGACGTCTTCTTTATCGAAGAAATTACCCTCTGCGATCGGCCAGTCCCGTATCTCGGGGAAGCTTGGCCCGACGCCCATGATGGTCGTCGCCCAGTTCTGGTTCTGGAAGATCGTCTGTCCGACCCAGCGCACCGCAGGTGATACGTACAATGCATCGGGAACCTGGCTTGCTATGGCTGTTGCATCTGACGGCATCAGGGTATTGACGGATCCAAAGCCGCCGTGCACGCCTCCCATGGAGGTGCTTCCCGGAAAAACGATGAGCAGGTTCGAACCGAGTGATGAGATCTGATTTTCTATCTTCTTGCTCACCCCCTGTCCGATGGAGACCAGGGCAACAACTGCCGCAATGCCGATGATCACGCCCAGTCCGGTGAGCACCGAGCGCATCTTGTTTTTATACAGGGCCCTGGTTGATACCTTGAAGGCCTCGGGTATGTTCATAGGCAAACCTCACTTCCCCTGTTAAGATAAGAGGGGGAAGGGGAGTTATGATTTTTCGGATTAACCTGAAGGTAATCGTAACATGTAACTCCCTTTATTTCTCTTCGGTAAGAGGGATAACGTAGAAGCAAATGTGTAAAATCAAAAAACTTCATTTGTTCACCGTGTCCGACACCACAAGTCCGTCCCTGAAGGTGATGATTCTCTGTGCGTACCCTGCAATGTCGTGTTCGTGCGTCACCAGAATGATGGTTACGCCCATCTGTTCATTGAGCCTCGTCAGGATTGCCATGATCTCGTAGCTCGTTTTTGAATCGAGGTTTCCGGTCGGCTCATCGGCGAGGATGATGCTCGGCGAGTTGACCAGCGCCCGCGCAATAGCGACCCGCTGCTGCTGTCCGCCGGAGAGCTGCTGGGGGAAGTGCTGCTCGAACCCTTTCAAACCCATCATTTCGAGGAGTTCCCGGGCTTTTTTCTGACGCTCATGCCGTGCAACGCCCGCATACACCAGCGGGAGCTCCACGTTTTCCATTGCGCTTGTCCTTGCAAGCAGGTTGAAGTTCTGGAAAATAAATCCGATTCTCTCGTTGCGGATGTCCGCGAGCCGGTCCGGCGTAAGCGAGGAAACATCCGTGCCTTCCAGATAGTAGCTGCCCTCTGTCGGTTTGTCGAGACACCCGAGGATGTTCATGAAGGTCGTTTTACCAGAACCGGATGCCCCGGTGATGGATACGAACGAGCCTTTGGCTATCCCGAGGTTGACTTCTTTCAGGGCAGGGACTGCAACACCGTCGAGGAAGTACGTCTTCTTCAGATGCACTGCCCGGACGACGCTGTCTTTATTGTCCTGCCTGGTATCCTGTGACAACCTCGTCTCCTTCCTTCAGATCGCCCTGCGCGAGTTCCGTGAAATTGTTGTCCCGTATGCCGGTCTTCACGGGGAGGGGAACAAAATTATTGTCCCTGTATACCCAGACCTTGGTGATGCGGTACCATTCCTTTTTATCAGCTTCATTACTGCCTGCCGCTGCCCAGGAGGGAAGCTTGTTGTGCATGCTGTAGGTGCGCAGGATCGCATCGGAATTTTTCGGTGCGAACCGAAGTGCTGCATTGGGAATCATGAGGATGCCGTCCTTCCTGCCGACATCTATGGTTACGTACGATGTCATGCCGGGCTTGAGCTTGAGGTCCTTGTTGTCGATATAGATGATCACATCGTAATTGACGACATTCTGGATGACCATGGGAGCGTTCCGTATGATGGCCACGGTCCCGGTAAATACGGTGTTGGGGTATGCGTCGACATTGAACTGGGCTTTCTGACCGATCTTTACCCTGCCGATGTCCGTCTCGACAACGTTGGTATCGCTCTCCATCTTTTCGAGGTTTTCGGCAATATCGAACAGGTCCGGTGTCTGAAACGCAGAAGCTACGGTCTGCCCCGTATTGACGACCCGGGTTATCACGACCCCGTTCAGCGGGGAGAGGATGCGGGTGTGTGCGAGGTTGAATTTCGCTATGTTGAGGTTCGCCTGTGCCTGGAGGACCGCTGCCTGTGCCGCGGAAAAGCTTGCAGCAGCAACGTCGTAGGTCGATTTTGCCGTTTCGACGGTCTGCTGAGAGATAAGCTCAGTGGGCAGGGAGAGGTCACGTTCATAGTTGGACCGGTCGAGTTCCATGGTCGCCTTCGCCTGCGAAACACCGGCCTTTGCGCTGACGAGGTTTGCAGTTGCCTGTGTCAGAGCAGCCTGAAACGGGGTGGGATCGATCAGGGCGAGCAGTTCCCCCTTTTTTACGACGCTGTTGAAATCGGCGAACAGCTTGATAATCTGTCCCGATACCTGTGCACCGACCTGCGCCCATACCACGGGGTTTATCTGGCCCGTTGCACTGACCGTTGCGGTAATATCACCCCGCTTTATCTTCTCGAAGGTCAGGAGAGGCTTTTTGTCCTTTTTTACCACGATGGTGACGGTTATGATGACAGCGATCAGGACAACGCCTGAAATGATCCAGTATTTACTCTTCATGCTCGGTACCCCCATTCGAAATTGTCGATCCGGTTACGTATTCGAGATTTGCAAATGCTATATTGTAGGACGCAAGTGCCGTTGCGTAGGACGATTCGGCATTCTGGTACGTGGCGACGGCCGTCAGGTAATCGAGGTAATTGTTGATACCTGCGCTGTATCCCTTTTTCGTCAGTTCCATGTTCGCCTCTGCCTGGTTTCTGGTGTCGCTCGCGACGGTGATGCTCTTGCGTGCCTGATCGAGGTTGTCGAGAGCAGACTGCACGGACAGCTCGACCGTAAGTTTCTGCTGGTCCATCGTATATCGTATGTTCAGCATCTGTGCCTTGGCGACCTGCAGTGCCGATGTGTTCTCAAAACCTGAAAATATGTTGAAGGTCAGCGCCAGACCTATTGCCCAGTTCCACGTGAGCGGGAAATCCTGGCCTGCCCAATTGTAGGAAGCATTGCCCGACAGCGAAGGAAAATATGCGCTGATGGACTGCTTGTAGGAATACCGTGCAGACTCGAGCTGTTTTTTCAGGGACCGGTAGTCGGGCCTGTTCTCGAGCGCCGTCTGCACGTAGACGCCGGCGTCCGTCGATACGGGAACCGCTTCAAGCTGGCCGGTAAACGAGACACCCGCGGTCAGAGGCATTCCCATGAGCGACAACAGGTTCAGGATGTATATCTGCCGCGCATTCTCTGCCGTAATAAGGCTTAACCTGATGTTTCCCAGGCTCGTCCTCGCACTGAGGACGTCGATCTTCGTTTTGATGCCGGCCTTGTAGTATGCCTCTGCCTGCTCGAGTTGTGTCTCCATCTGTTTGAGAAGGTAGTTGTCGGATTCGATGATCATGTTGTATTCGAGGAGGTTGAAAAAGTTCTGCTTCACATTGTACACCAGGGTGTTTTGCGTCGTGATGAGGTTGTACCGTGCTGCGTTCACCAGTTCTGCCGAAGAGCGCATGCCGAAGTAATTTTTGCCGAAGCTGAATAACTGCTGGTTCAGCGTCACTGATGCCGTGTAGTACGGGTAATTTGTGTTGTCCGGCTGCCGGTAGTACAGGGACGCGTACGGACTTTGGGACGTGAGAGCAATATTCGACGTTGATCGCTGTGCGTTGGCAACGGCATTGATCTGCGGCAGGAGCACGGACCGTGCAATGCCGTACGTGCCCTCGCTCGATGCGATACTCATCCGGGCCGCCTTGAGCTGGGGGTTGTTTTCGATGGTCGTCTTGATACAGTCGTCAAGGTTCATGACCTGCCCGCTGTCTGCCCGTACGTCCGGGATCGCCGTGGCCGCTGCCGCAAGCACCAGCAGCAAGAGTGCACTCAAGGTCTTCATCGTGGAAAGGTTCCTGTGCCGGTGTGTTCCCTCTCCCGGTCCGGAAGAGGGCATAGTCTTATCGACGGGGTCCATGGGGACCGTAACCTTCGTGTTCGCGTTTCGTTATGATAGATTCTATAAATCCGAAAAACTTCTTCTGCTGGTCCGTGTTCAACTGCGTTTTCACGTCCATGATATGGCTCACGACTGCTTTTTCGATGTTCTCCTGCATGTCACCTATCCCTTCGATGGATTGATCTATCTGCTTCATGTCGGGCTTATCCGCCTGCATCAGGTTCAGAAGCTGCAGTCGTTGCTGGAATATCTGCTGTTTCATGGCCGATATCCGCGCGTGGAATGCCTGCTGTTGTTTCATCAGGAGGTCTGTCTGCGCCGGGGTCAGGGAAAGTTCCTTCCTCAGAAACTGCCGGCGTTCTGGTCCGAACGGAATTCCCCGCCTGCAGGTATGCTGGTAATAAGAATATCCCACGGTCGCGAGGATGGCTGCGTTCAGGATCACCGATACCAGCAGGAGGAACTTCAGCGTGCTATTTTTCATTGATGCCCTCCATCATCGCCATATATGCGCCGCCGATGGAAGCCGGCTGATCTGCCTCGAGGGTGTCCAGAGAAAGGGTGGATGCTATGGTGGTGTTCTGCCGGGTAAACGCCGTTCCGAGAAAGCTGCCCGCCCGTGTACCGATGATAATCACCAGCGCGAGCACGGCTGCCTCAACGAACCTTTCCACGACAGGGAAGAACGACCATGCCCTCTGTGCACCGTCGTCCGAAATGTTCGCCATCACCCTTGTCGTAAACCCGTTCGGTGCGTGCAGAGGCTCCAACGAGCTCAGCCGTACATGGAGAGCCCGTATCTGTTCGAGACGCTCCCTGCATGTCCTGCACCCCTGAATATGGGCGTCCAGCCCGGCGAGTTCCGCCGCTGTCAACGCTCCGTCAACCGAGGGTGAGAAAAGCTTTCTTGCTTTTGAACACCGCATAACATCCTCCTGATTGTATAAACGATATGCCGCTGTTTTTGTTCCATGGATTTTACCCAAGGGAGAATCCTATCGTTATCCTTTCTCTCGGTTTGCTGATCCGGCGCTGGCCGATAGTGTTGACTTATACCCCCTTACGGGCTAAATCTCAAGTTCAGGTATGATGTATACATGGAAAACCAGACATCTGCTGTACGCCTGTATGGTACTGCTTACAGGCTACGCAGGACTGTTTTTTCTACAACAGCCTGGTGACAGCACATGCCTTGCCTCTGCGCCGGTCCCTGCCAGTCTTTCTTCGCCTGTACCGGACGCACTGCGCCATCCTGTGTATGGTGAGAACACTACGCCCGACATGTCTTCCCGTCAGCCGGTCCGTACTTTCCGAACCGTAGTGAAGCTCCGGACAAAACGCTTCATAGCCTCTCGTTTCAGAGGGATGGACGATAATGACGATCAATCCACGAACGATATTATTTTTTCTTTCCAAGATATATCTCTGCAATTCAATGAGTTGGCGATGTTTGTTTCCGATGCAACACGCCCGCCTTTCATGATCGTAAAAACGATCTTCGTTCCACCACGCGGTTAATCAAAAGCTCCACAATCATCCCTGATTCTCCTTCTTCGAAAACCATAGGGGAGGGCTCTGTTCCTCCTGTGAAACAAACAAGACGATGGTGGATTTACCACCTCTTAAAAAAAGGAGAAATGATAATGAACATACTACCTTTCTCAAGATATCCGGTATTGGTACTGCTTGCAGTCGTTCTTTTTGCAGGGATCGTGAGCTGCAGCAGCGGAAGCAGTAACACAACGAGCAGCAACTCGGGCAAGCTCAATCCGCCGACCGCCCTGATTGCGAGTGTCGGGAACAGCGAGGTTCCCATGAGCTGGCAGGCAACTACCGATGCAACAAGTTATAATATTTACTCGTTTACGCCTTCCGTGGGAACCATAGCATTCATGAACTCATTCGCAACACCCACGGGACAGTATACGAAGGTGGGTTCCAGCATGAATACCACCTATACCTATACCGGCGCCACAAACGGTACGACCTATTCCTTTGTTGTCACTGCGGTCAACAGTGATGGCGAAAGCGGATACTCCAACACGATAACCACGATACCTTCGCCCGGCGGTTATCAGAACGGTGCGCCGTGGCCCAGGTTCCGGCAGAATGCCCAATCAACCGGATTAAGCTCTGCATCGACCGGTTCAACGACCGGAGTACTGGTATGGTCGTATTCAACGACTGTCAACGATGGCGTGTTCTCCTCTCCTGCTATAGCGTCGGACGGAACCATCTATGTGGGCGCGGACGATTCGTATCTCTACGCGATCAATCCGGATGGTTCTTTGAAATGGAGATATCAGACGACCAACAGTATTGTATCATCACCTGCGATAGGCACAGACGGTACGATCTATTTCGGCGGGGAAGACTACTACAATAAGTCTCTTCCCTATGGGTACGTTCTTTATGCGATTAATCCGAATGGTACGTTCAAGTGGGAATATGCAATCAGCGCTCCCATAGAATCATCACCGGTCATCGGGACTGACGGAACGATTTATATCGGATCGAATGACAATTACCTTTATGCGGTGAATCCAACTGGAACCCTGAAATGGTCGTATGCAACCGGAGGCTCCCTGTTTCACGCTTCACCGTCGATAGGCTGGGACGGAACGATCTATGTCGGATCCTACGACGGTAACCTTCACGCAATCAACCCGGACGGCACACTGAAATGGAAGTTTGGCACGGACAATTCGATTCAATCGACGCCTGCAATCGGAGCGGACGGGACCATCTATGTCGGCGGAATGAACAACTACCTTTATGCGATCAATCCTGACGGTACCGAGAAATGGTCGTTCTCTACCAACAGTTCTGTGTATTCTTCACCGGCTATCGGCAAGGACGGCACGATCTATGTGGGTTCTGACGACGGAAATCTATATGCGGTCAACCCGGACGGCACACAGAAGTGGGCATACACGGTCGATAGCAACAATTACGTAGAGTCATCACCGGCGGTCGGAGCCGACGGCACAATCTATGTGGGAGCCCGCGGCGGCGAGTTCTATGCAATCAACCCGGACGGCAAGCTGAAGTGGTCGTATGCGACGGGAAACGACGTGGAATCCTCGCCTGCGATCGGTGCGGACGGGACTATCTATGTCGGATCCGCGGATAGCGCCGTGTACGCGTTCCACTGACGACCTGTGACGGGAGAGCAGGGGCAACCCCCGTTTTCTGCATCCGGTTCCGGTCATGGGCCGCAGAAGCGAAGACGGTCGCAGTTTCTGTTCTCCTTTCCTTCAACAGTTACAAGGAATTGCTGCCTAAAAGAACCTGAGCATGCCAAGCATGATGCCGTCGAACATCCTGTCCGGCAGTATCTTCCTGAAGAAGAGGATCGGCCGTGCACCCATGCCCGCTGCATACCTCGTCCGCGGCCTGCGTGCCAGGATGGCTCGTGTTATGACCTTTGCGATCA
>JAJYLM010000061.1 GCA_021787655.1 bacterium | reverse complement strand
GTGCGAGCCAGCTCTCGACCTCGCAGTTTATCGCAATCCCTTCCTTCATCGCCGGATGGATCATCTTTTTCTGGGCGCGATCGAGAAAAGGACATGGAACAACTTCCGGGATACAGGGCGCTTAACAGGGCACGAAAGATCCTCGGCCTCCCTGAAATTGCAACGCTCGGACAGGTAAAATCCGCCTACCGGAAGCTCGCGATGCTGCATCATCCGGACCGGTGCAGCGATGAAGAGAAGGCCGCGTGTGCAAAAAAAATGGCGGACATCAACAACGCGTACAAAATTATCACGGATTATATACAGAATTACAAATTTATGTTTACAGAAAAGGCGTATAAGGAGCAGGACATGGAATACGCTGTGAGAAGATTTTTTGATCCGTACGGTGCAGGGAAGAAATGATCATGCAGGATATACTCTTCAAACCGGACAGCATTGCACTTGTCGGGGCATCGAAAGTCCCCGGAAAGGTTGGCTACAGCCTTCTGAAAAACATCAAGGAGGGCGGTTATCAGGGCAGGATTTACCCGGTCAATCCGACCACACCTGAAATACTCGGGATGCAGGTCTACCCGGACATAAAGAGCATCCCCGGCACCGTGGACCTTGCCGTGTTCATGATTCCGCCGAAGGCGATCATAGCTTCGTTCAAGGACTGTGCTGAAAAGAAGGTGAAGTTTGCGGTCGTCATTTCTGCGGGCTTCAAAGAGGTTGGCGTTGAAGGGGCGCTCCTCGAGAAACAGTTGAAAGAACAGGCCGATGCCTACGGCATACGGGTCGTCGGCCCGAACTGCCTCGGCATCATCGACACAAAATCCAGATTGAACGCCTCGTTCGCGGCAGACATGCCGCTGAGCGGAGACATCTCCATCCTGTCACAGTCCGGTGCCCTGCTGACCGCGATCCTCGACTGGGCACTCGCAAACGATATGGGGTTTTCGAAGTTTGTCAGCCTCGGCAACAAGGCAGACCTGAATGAAGCGGATTTTATAGAGTATCTCGCAGATGACCCGGACACCAAGGTCATCCTCGGGTACATTGAGGGTGTTGCAGATGGCAAGGCCTTTCTTGAGAAGGCCTACCGGGCATCGAAGAAAAAACCGGTGATCCTTATCAAGGCGGGCGGCACCAAGGTCGGGGCGCGGGCATCATCATCGCACACCGGAACACTTGCAGGTTCCGACGCGGCATTCGATGCAGCGTTCAAACAAACAGGTGTGATCCGGGCACACACCATAGAGGAGCTGTTCGATATCGGCAAACTGCTGGAAAGCCAGCCCCTGCCTTCGGATGGGGGCCTCGCCATTGTTACGAATGCAGGCGGACCGGGCATCATCACCGCCGACGCGACGGAACGCGCGGGCCTGCGGCTTGCGCGGGTCAGCGATGACAGCGTGCTTGCCCTGAAAAAGGTGCTTCCTCCCTCGGCGGCATTCGGCAACCCGTTCGACATCATCGGAGATGCGCTCGCCGACCGGTACAAATCTGCGATCGATATTATCATGCAGGATAAGGACGTTGCCGGCATGTTCATCCTGCTCACACCGCAGGACATGACCGAGATAGACAAGACAGCAGAGATAGCCGTTGCTGCGTCAAAGCACGCGAATAAACCGATCCTCGCCGGCTTCATGGGCGGCAGGGACGTTGCAACAGGCATCAAGATCCTCAATAACGGCAGGGTGCCGAATTATATCTTCCCGGAATCGGCGATCAAGGCGTACAGGATAGCAATCGATTACAAGGAATGGAGGATCAAGCCCGAAAAGACCTACCGGAACTTTACCGTCGACCTCCGGAGCGTCCAGCACGATTTGAATACCGTTCAGGCCTCCGGGAGATCCAGCCTCGTTGACGTCGAGGCACGGAAAGTCGTCGAAGCGTACGGATTCAGGACACCGAAGAGCATGCTCGCCAACACCCTGGATCAGGCAAAGTCGTACGCAGAAACAGCCGGGTATCCGCTTGTTATGAAGATCGCATCACCGGACATTCTGCATAAAACGGATGTCGGCGGCGTCGTCGTCGGCATCAACAGTCTTCAGCAGGTCGAAGAGGCATTTTCGTCGATTACAAACAATGCGAAAAAATTCATGCCCTCCGCACGGATCTGGGGAGTCGTCCTCCAGCAGATGGTGCTGACCGGCACCGAAACGATCGTCGGAATGCATATCGATCCGAACTTCGGCCCTCTGATCATGTTCGGACTGGGGGGGATTTACGTGGAGGTGCTCAAAGACGTTTCATTCAGAGTAGCCCCGGTCTCCGAATCGGATGCGCAGGAAATGATACGGGAGATCCGGTCATACCCGCTGCTGCAAGGTGTACGCGGGGCAAGGAAGAGAGATATAGATGCGATAGCCGACGCTCTACTGAGGGTTTCGCAGCTTGTGACGGACAATCCGGAGATCGTCGAACTCGACATAAATCCCCTGCTTGTCCAGGCCGAGGGTGAAGGTGCATTGGCGGTCGATGCGCGCATCGCTATAAAACATTGAGGAGGTACCCCATGAATTCCGGAACAATACCATTTTTTATCGGTTCGACCAACGGCTACTCGGGAAAAACACTGCTCTCCACGGTGCTGGGCAGGATGCTCAGGGAGCAGGGATACAGGATCGGGTACATGCGGGTCATCGGAAAGTCCGTAGCGAGCAAGGGGGCCACGCTGTATGATGTTGACGCCGAGTTCGTGAAGCAGGCACTGGGCATCAAAGATCCCGTGGAAAAAATGTCGCCGGTGATATTGACGCACGACCTGATATCCTCGGTTCTGAAGGGACGGGAGTACGACGGTTTCCAATTGTTCAAGGCAGCCTATACGGAACTCTCCGCTGACAAGGATATCATGCTGGTCAGCGGTGCCGCGAACCTCTACGAGGGACTCACCATGAAGATAAGCAGTTTGATAGCCATCAAGGCGTTGAATGCAAAGACCGTGCTGATCGATCCATACCGGGACGAGGTCTGCGTTGACTGCATCCTGTCGTCAAAAGAGGTGCTCGGGAGCAGGCTTGCCGGCGTGATCCTCAACATGGTGACCTTCGACGACATGGAGTTCGTTGCCGACAATATCATCCCGTACCTTGAAAAACAGGGCGTGCGGGTCTTCGGCATGATACCACGGACGTCCGAACTTGAATCCGTATCCGTACGGCAGATTCGGGATGCTGTCGGGGGCGAGATGCTGTCGGGCCAGGCCAAGCTCGATGAACTCGTCGAGAACATCGTGGTTGGCGCAATGGACGTCGAAAATGCTCTCAAGCATTTTATTAAAAAGAAAAACAAAGCTGTCATAACAGGGGCGAACCGTGCGGACATCATCATCGCAGCCCTCGAAACATCGACGCGGTGTCTTGTTCTGACCGGGGATATTCTGCCGAATGAAATTGTACTCGGGAGGGCACAGGCGATGAACATTCCGGTCATTCACGTCAAATACGACACCCTCAGCACGATCTCGAAAATAGAATCCATCATCGGCAAGGTCCGCATTGTCCGGGAAGACCAGATAAAGAAAGGCCACGAGATGATCAAGCAGTACGTCAAGGTACGTGAGCTCTTTGAAGCGATCGGTATCCGTCAGCAATAGTTTCCGCTTCCGGTAACCGCCGGCGGCAGGCAACCTGCAGACCCTCTGCTCCTGCAGATCGCAGATACCGGAGGGACTGGTTTTTTCAGGACTTGTATACAAGTTTTTATTGACAAAAAAAATTTATGCTTGCTACCTTGACATTATGAGTGATCTCCCTTCATACAATCTCATTGTTATCGGTGCCGGAATCGGCGGCTATCCGGCAGCCATTCGGGCTGCACAGCTTGGTGCACGGGTGCTTGTTATCGATAAATCCGGTGTGGGAGGAACCTGCCTGAATAAAGGATGCATTCCGACCAAAGCCTTCAAGGCGACGTCCGACACCCTGCTCCGCATGCAAACGGCGGAAGAGTTCGGACTGACCGGTACCGTCAATGTGAAAGCGGACATCAGGGCCATTGTAAACCGCAAAAACAGGATTGTGGGTGAACTGGTAAAAGGCGTCGAGTTTCTTTTCAAGTCGCATGGAGTTGAGATGAAAAGGGCATCTGCAACATTCCTGTCAAAAACCAGGCTGCAGCTGACCTTCCCGGACGGGACCCGTGAAATTGCCGGGTCAGAAAGATTTATCATTGGTACGGGCTCTTCGCCGGCCGACCTGCCCGGCATCAAAACGGATGGGAAATTCATTCTCAACAGCGACGATATTCTCAACCTTGATACGCTGCCAAAAAGACTTATCATAATAGGAGCAGGGGTCATTGGAACTGAATTCGCATTTATATTCAAGAGCATGGGTGTGGAGATCGTCATGCTTGAAATCATGCCGAAGGTACTGCCGGCAGAAGACGAAGATATCGCAGCAATGATAACCAGGAGCCTGAAAAAATCGGGGATTTCGGTGAGGACGAACACCAGGGTAACCCGGTCGGAAATTCACGGACAGGAAATAAACCTCTATCTGGACAATAACGAGGTGGTCACCGGGGACATGGTGCTCGTGTCCGTGGGCAGGTCGATCAACACCGACGGACTCGGGCTGGAAAACACCGGCGTTCGACTCGGGGGAAAAAAAGAGATCGTGGTTGACAAATTTTTAAGCACCGGCGTCAACGGTATCTATGCCTGCGGAGACGTGACCGGCGGCAGGATGCTGGCACATGTCGCCTACCGGGAAGGGATAACCGCCGTCTCCAATCTGCTCCAGGGCAGCAGGCAGTCCCTGAACTATGATGCCATCCCCTCTGCGGTCTATTCAACACCCGAAGCAGCGGGCGTCGGTCTGACCGAAGCTGCTGCACGTGAAAAAGGCTTGAAGTTCAGAATTGGAAAGTTTCCGTACAGGGCGCTGGGAAAGGCCAGGGCATTCTCGGAAACTGACGGAGAAGTTAAAATAATTGTCGGGTCGGAAACGGACCGGGTTCTCGGCATGCATGTCGTCGGAGCACATGCAACGGACATTATCGCACAGGGTGCGCTGGCCATCCAGAACGGGCTGACCATACATGCACTGACAGACACCGTGGCCGCCCATCCAACCTATTCCGAAGCTGTTATGGAGGCAGGGGAAGACGTTTTTTCCATGGCAGTACATCAACCCAAAAAACTGAGACAGGAGGATTAGAGCTATGGCTGAGGATATATGGTACAACGAAAACCATCTCTGGGTTACGACGGAAAATAATCATGCCTATATCGGAATTTCTTATTACGCCCAGGAAGAACTCGGTGATATTCTGTTCATCGAGCTGCCCGAGGTCGGTGATAAAATCGTTCAGGGAAAATCTTTCGGCGAAATAGAATCATCAAAAACTGTCAGCGATCTCATCGCACCGCTCTCCGGCAAGGTGGTCGAGGTCAATCAGGACGTCGCCAATGAACCGTCCATCATCAACGAGGATCCGCTCGGGGACGGCTGGCTGATCGAGATTGAGGGCATCGAACCAAAGGAATTAAAATCCTTACTGACGCAGGAGAAGTATGAACTTCATATAAAGGAAACAGAAGAATGAATAAAATAGTCGCCAAAAAACAACTGTCCCAGGTCATTGCACAGATAGAGATCGAGGCGCCGTTCATAGCGAAATCCCAGAAACCCGGTCAATTCGTTATTATCCGGGTCGATGATAAAGGAGAGAGAATCCCCCTGACCATAGCTAATTCCGACAGGGAAAAAGGGACCATTACGATTATCGTCCAGGCAATCGGAAAAACCACGACGAAGCTGAACGCCATGGATGAGGGTTCGTTTATTGCCGACGTTGTCGGTCCGCTCGGAAAACCATCGCACATAGAACATTTCGGCAGGGTTGTAACCATCGGCGGAGGTGTCGGCACTGCGATCGCGTGGCCCACGACCCGCGCCTTCAAGAAGGCAGGGAATGAGGTCATCAGTATTATCGGGGCCCGGACCAGGGACCTCCTGATTCTTGAGGATGAGATGCGCGCTGCTTCGGACAGGATTATCGTGACAACAGATGACGGAAGTTATGCAAACAAAGGGTTTGTTACCGACTCGCTCAAACAGCTGATAGACGAGAAACTCGTGCCGAACCTGGTGCTTGCCATCGGACCGGTACCGATGATGAGGGCCGTTGCAGAGCTCACGAAACACTATGCAATCCCCACGGTCGTCAGTCTTAATCCGATCATGCTTGACGGCACGGGCATGTGCGGTGTGTGCAGGGTCTCAGTCAACGGCAAAACGATGTTTGCATGCGTGGATGGTCCTGAATTCGATGCGCATCAGGTTGATTTCTCTGGTCTTATTCAGAGGCTCAAGGTTTATCAGAAAGAAGAAAAATTGTCGCTGGAACTCTTAAAATCATACGAAAGGGTAAGTTAACATGGCAATGTTAGAAAAAAAAGAAAGACTGAAAATACCGCGGCAGCAAATGCCTGCCCAGGATCCCCTTGCACGGATAGCGAATTTTGAAGAGGTAAACTTCGGGTTTACACCGAACATGGCGATGCTCGAGGCGCAGAGGTGTCTGTTTTGCCCCAAGCCCCCCTGTGTAGCGGGATGTCCGGTCAATATCAATATCCCATCGTTTATCTCTCTTATCGCCGAAGGAAAGTTTACCGAAGCTGCACAAAAGATAAAAGAGACCAACAGCCTTCCAGCCATCTGCGGACGGGTTTGTCCTCAGGAGGAACAGTGTGAAGGTGTGTGTGTGGTCGGCAAGAAGGGAACACCTGTTGCCATTGGTCATCTGGAGCGGTTCGCCGCAGACTGGGAACGGACACATGGGGAGGTCACCCTGCCTGAAAAAAAACCGTCGACAGGCAAGAAAATCGCCATTGTGGGTTCCGGACCATCGGGGCTGACCGTCGCATCGGAACTTGTCCAGATGGGGCACAGCGTTACCGTATTTGAGGCACTCCATGTAGCAGGTGGTGTTCTCGCATACGGTATTCCGGAATTCAGACTGCCCAAAGGCATCCTTGGAAGTGAGGTAGAATACCTCAGGAACCTCGGTGTCGAGGTTGTCACGGATTTTGTCGTCGGAAAGACATCAACACTCGATGAACTCCTCAGTGGAGGGGGCTACGATGCAGCATTCGTAGGGAGCGGTGCCGGACTGCCGGTTTTTACCAATATACAGGGCGAGAACCTGAATGGGGTCTATTCTGCCAATGAATACCTCACGAGGACTAACCTGATGAAATCCTACCTGTTTCCTGAATATGACACCCCTATTGCTAAGGCAAAGAACGTAGCGGTCTTCGGAGGCGGCAATACTGCAATGGACGCAGTCAGAACAGCCAAGAGATTTGGCACGGAACATGCATACCTGATTTACAGGAGATCCTGGGATGAAATGCCTGCACGGCTTGAAGAACGGCACCATGCAAAAGAAGAAGGAATAGAGTTTATGTTTTTAACAGCGCCCACGAAATTTATCGGTGACGATAACGGCTGGGTAAAGGGTGTAGAATGCATAAAAATGGAGCTTGGTGAACCGGATGCCTCCGGCAGACGAAGGCCGGTGCCGGTCAAGGGGTCGGAGTTTATCGTTGATATCGAGCTGGCAGTTATCGCCGTCGGCAACGGTTCAAACCCACTGATTCCAATTACCACGCCCGATATCCAAACCAATAAGTGGGGCAATATCCTCGTGAAGGAGAAAACGACGGCAACAACGAAACCCGGTGTTTTCGCCGGCGGTGATATCGTACGGGGCGGTGCCACGGTCATCCTTGCAATGGGAGACGGCAAGCAGGCAGCAAAAGAAATTAACAATTATTTAAATTCGAAATAAAGGGGGTGAATGAAGATGAAATTAACAAGGGTTTTTACGGTATTGGCAACAATGATAGCATTCGCTGCAATGGCATACACTGCACAGGCTGCACCGACCTATGTCGGCGTCAACCAGTGTAAGATGTGTCATATGAAGCAGTACAATGTTTGGAAGAACACTGCGCACGCAAAGGCATTTGATGCCCTCAAACCTGCGGATCAGGCAAAGCCTGAATGTGTAAAATGTCACGTCACAGGAGACAACAAAGAGCTCCCGGGAGTGCAGTGTGAAGAGTGCCACGGTGCAGGCAGCGAGTACAAGTCTTTCCCGGTCATGAAGAACGTGAAAGAAGCAGAGGCAAAAGGCCTCACGCCAAAGCCTGTCAACGTCTGCGTCAAGTGCCACAACAAGAATAGTCCGAACTTCAAAGGCTTTGACTTTAAGACAATGTGGCCGAAGATTCAGCACGGACTGTAATAGTTCAGGGCGTTTCAGATACGCTGAGTCATAAGGGGATTCCGTTCAGGAATCCCCTTCTTTTTTTGAAATCAGGCAGAATCAGGCTTCTGTTATATCCCAGACGGTACCTGCGGGCGTATCCATGATGGCTATGCCGCGGCCGAGCAGTTCCGACCGTATGGCGTCGGCTTCTTTAAATTTCTTCTCTTGTCTCAGGGATGCTCTCTGGGCGATCTTACGGCCGATCTCCTCAGAAGTTATGCCAAGTCCTGCCAGCCGTTTGTCTTTCCGTGAGGCAAGAAATGCTGCAGGATCATTGTCGAATACACCGAGAATGTCCGATGCAGATTTCATAAAGTTTCTGATCCGCTGTACTGACGCATGGTCAGGAGGAAGTCCTGCATTTCCCAGTGCTGTGTTCACGAGGTGCAGCGAGTCGAACAGGCAGGACAGCGCACCCGCTGTGTTAAAATCGTCATCCATTGCTTCATAGAAGCCCTGCTCATACCCTTTTATCTTCTCCGTAAAAGCAGCAAGTTTCTCCTCCGTCAGCTTTGGTTTTCCGGATGCCGGAGACTGCTGCAGCAGCCGCAAACTTGCGTATCCCCTGTACAGTGCCTTTTCCGCTTCTTTCAATGATTGATCCGAGAAATCGATGGGACTCCGGTACTGGTGCATCAGCACAAACAACCGCAGGGCCTGTGGCTCGTACCTGTCAAGGATTTCACGGATGGTAAAAAAATTACCGAGGGATTTCGACATTTTCTCTTTATTGATCTGGACAAACCCGTTGTGTACCCAGTACCTGACAAACGGGGCGTCCGTCAAACCTTCCGTCTGGGCAATTTCGTTCTCATGGTGGGGAAAGATCAGGTCCATTCCGCCGCCGTGCAGATCAAAGCTCTGCCCCAGATATGCTGTGCTCATCGCCGAGCATTCTATGTGCCATCCGGGCCTGCCCTTTCCCCAGGGACTGTCCCAGGACGGTTCGCCGGGTTTGCTCTTTTTCCAGAGGGCAAAATCGAGAGGGTCCCGTTTTGCTTCCCCGGGTTCTACCCTGGCTCCTGCTTCGAGATCCTCTATATTCTTTCCGGAGAGTTTTCCATAAGGTCCGAAACTTCTCACCGCGTAATAGACATCGCCGTTGGACTCATACGCGTGTCCCCTGTCGATAAGCCCCTGGACAAGGTTAATGATGTCGGGAATATGCATGGTCGCCCGCGGTTCATGTGTCGGCTTTTTCAGGCCGAGCCTGTTCATGTCCTTATAGTATTCTTCGATGTATTTATCGGACACCTGACGTGTCGTCAGTCCTTCTTTGATGGCGCGGTTGATGATTTTATCGTCTATATCCGTAAAATTTTTGACATAATCAACCGTATACCCTTTTGCCTGGAGGTAACGGAAGATCGTGTCGAAAACGATGGCTGACCTGGCATGACCGATGTGGCAGAGGTCGTACACGGTGACTCCGCAGACATACATGCCGACATGATCCGGTCGCAGGGGCGTAAACTCCTCCTTCGACTGCTGCAGGGTGTTATAGATCTTGAGGGTCATGTTAGTGGTCCATCAACACAACGGCATAGGCTGCAATTGCCTCTCCCCTGCCGATCGCATCGAGCCCCTCGTTCGTTTTTGCCTTGACGCTGACAGACGATGCCTGCAGTCCGGTCATACGGGCGACGGACGCACTCATCTGCGCATAGTATTCCGAAAGATGCGGTTTCTGCGCAATGATGACGCTGTCTATATTGACAAGCTGGAATCCCTCGCCGGCCGCGATCGAAAGGGCTTTTTCGAGGATAACCTGACTTGCTATATCTTTGTACGCAGCATCGTCCGGAGGAAAATAGACACCGATATCGCCGCGGGCCATCGCTCCAAGGATCGCATCGCTGATCGCGTGCAGAAGCACATCTGCATCAGAATGTCCGAGGAGGCCCTTTTCAAACGGAATTGCGACGCCTCCAATCACAAGCCTTCGCCCTTCAACCAGCCTGTGGATGTCATACCCGATGCCGACCTTGTTCATGGCATCCCTGCTATCATGGTTGCGAGGAGCAGGTCTTCCTCGCGGGTTATTTTAATATTGAAAATGCTGCCGGGAACCGTTTTCACCTTACTCCCTGTCAGTTCTACTAAACCTGATTCGTCTGTTATGTCAACGGGATGCTCGTCGTAGTGCCGGTATGCCTCTGCAAGGATGCTGTATCTGAATACCTGCGGTGTCTGCGCAAGCCAGAGCCCGTGCCTGTCTATGTTCTTGACAATACTGCCGTCACCGTCGGCTACTTTGACGGTATCCGTTACAGGAAGTGCACTGATTGCAGCACCATGCTGACGTGCGGCAGACAGGACGCGCTGAACAATATCCCTGGTGATAAACGGCCGTACACCATCGTGGATGAGCACATAATCCGCAGTTCCTATCGCTCGAAAAGCATTGCGCACGGATTGTGTCCGTTCCTCTCCGCCCTGAACAACATCAACGACCTTTCTGATCCGATACTCGCGAACCAGGTCCCTGATGGTACCGATATCGGCTGCCTGCGCTGCGACGATGATCCCGCTGATATCCTCACTACTATCCAGAACCTCAAGACTGTAGAGGAGCAGAGGTTTGCCGTTTAATGCGATAAACTGTTTTGGAACCGTTGTCCCCAGCCTTGTTCCCCTGCCTGCAGCTGGAACCAGTGCTGTTACCCGCATATTATTGATGCTGGGCACTCCCGTTTTCTTCTTTTGGACGTGCGAAGATCATCCTGCCTGCGGTTGTCTGGAGAACACTCGTTACAACAGTATCGATGGTCTTGCCTATCAATCTCTTGCCATTGTCGACAACGACCATGGTTCCGTCATCGAGGTAAGCAACACCCTGGTTGGACTCCGAGCCTTCCTTGATAACCTTGAGTTTCATGAATTCACCGGGGATGACGACCGGCTTTAAGGCATTCGAGAGCTGGTTTAAGTTGAGCACCGTAACCCCTTGAAGTTCTGCAACTTTATTCAGATTAAAGTCATTGGTTATTACCTTTGCGTTCAATTTCTTGCCCAGGGCTACCAGTTTGGCATCAACGCTTTTAATCTTGGGAAAGTCCTGATCCGTTACCCTGACTTCTATGTCCGTCATCTTTTGCATGCGCTTCAAAATATCCAATCCCCTGCGTCCCCTTGTTCTCTTCAACGGGTCGGCCGAATCAGCAATATATTGAAGCTCCTGAAGTACAAATTGCGGTATCAGAAAAACTCCCTCGATAAAGCCGGTTTCACAGACATCAGCTATCCTTCCGTCG
>JAJYLM010000060.1 GCA_021787655.1 bacterium | reverse complement strand
TTCCGGGGATACCAGGCGGGAGTGACAGCAATATGTCAGCGGGGGATAATCCTTATATTCTTCCTTTTTCAGGGGGGTGACCGGGGATTTATGCAACTTGTAAATTTATATCTATTGCATTATGTTAGTTCGAGAGGAGAATACTATGTCCCCGATGGTAAAAAATACAAAAGTAAGCGATATGACTGTAAAAGAGTTTAAAGAGGTTATAAAAGAAACTCTTTATGAAGTTATAGACCCGGATTACGGTTTAGAAATAAGACCAGATTTTGTAAAAAAAATAAAAGCATCATTGAGATCTAAAAAGCGTATTTCTGTTGAAGCAGTAGCAAAGAAATTAGGCCTTAATTGGTAAATGTATAGTCTGAATTTCACCCCTCAGGGAGAGGCGTCTTTTGCATCAGTCGATAAAGCAATAAGTCAGCAGATCTTGAATAAGCTTAAATGGCTGATTCAAAACATCGACAATGTCAACCATAAAAAACTCAGGCGAGACCTGGCGGGGTTATATAAGTTACGAATAGGCGATTGGAGGGTCATCTATGAAATCAATCAGACTGCACGGATCGTAACAATCCATAAAGTAAGACATAGAAGGGATATTTATAAGTAACTTAATAGAGAATTCTGCCTCTCTGAAGCACACGGTCGTACGGATCCTGAAGGGCCAGTACATGTTTCTCATGTTCACGACGTTCGGAGCAGCCCTGCTCTTCGGACATCTGATGAGTCCGTTTCTGCTGCTGTATGACCGGCTTGCGGGACGCAGTTTTCATCGCAACCAAAGGTATTTCCGCGGGTTTTTCGTTCTCTGGCTCTGGTTCATGAAGATGGGGGGCTTGTTGAAGATACTGCCTCCCAAGGGACAGAGCATCGAAGGCCCCTGCGTCGTCGTAGCGAACCATCCGGGCCTTTTTGATATCCTGGTTTTAATCTATTCCATCCCGAAGTTGTCACTCATTGCAAAGCGTCCCCTGAAAACCATGCTCGGCATGAAATACCTGTTTGAGCTTGCCGGGTGGATCTTCGCAACAAACAATACCGACGCCTCCATGGCAATGGAAACGACGAACAAAGCCGTCGCTGTCATCAAACAGGGATATAAATTCATGCTGTTTCCGGAAGGCACGCGCTCACCGAAAGACGGACTCCTCCGCTTCAAGGTTGGTGCCTTCAAGCTCGCCCGGCTTGCCGGCGTCCCGATACAGCCGGTGCTGATCAAAAACACCCCGCCGTTTCTCCCGCATGAGGATCGGTGGTATTATCCGCCCTATGAGACCTCAACGATCCAGCTCGAGTTTTTGGATCCTGTTCCGCCCCCCAAAGAGAAGGAAGAACGGGCTGCTGCGTCCCGGGTGGAACACCTGTTCCGTACTGCCCTCGGTATGGATCCACCGCCCGGTACGTGACAGCATATATTGACACTGATCCGTTTTTTTTCTAAAGCTGTATAAACTAATAAAGTGAGGTTAACATGTCTGACAGGCGAAGGGTCGTAGTTACCGGCATCGGGTTCCGGTCTCCCATAGGAAACTCCTTACAGGCGATGAAGGAAGCTCTCCAGAACAAGCGCGGAGGCATCCGTGTCATGACCGAATGGGGGAAAATCGATCACCTCCATACCAAGGTGGCGGGCGTCTGTGACGATATCGACGAGAAGTCCATACCGCGCAACTACCGGAGAAGCATGGGCAGGGTTTCACTCATGTCGGCCATCGTAGCCGGAGAGGCGATTGCAGATTCCGGCATCAGCGAAGACGAGATCGGCTCCCCTTCCTGCGGCGTGTCGTTCGGTTCAACCGCCGGAAGCGCAAAGACCATGGAAGATTTTCTTATCAAGGTATTCAACAACAGGAGTCTGAAGGGACTGCAGGCTGCAACCTATCTCCAGTTTATGAGTCATACCTGCGCGGCGAATGTTGCCATGATGTATCATACCAAAGGACCGGTGATCGCGTCGTGTACCGCATGTGTGTCCGGCTCCCAGGGCGTCGGGTTCGGCTACGAGGCAATCAAGGAAGGCAGATCGCTCATCATGCTTGCAGGCGGGGCCGAGGAAATACACTTCATCGATGCCGGCATTTTCGACATCCTGCTGGCCACGTCGACCAAGTACAACGACCGGCCTGATCTGACGCCGCGTCCGTTCGATGCCGACCGCGACGGGTTGGTTGTCGGTGAAGGGGCTGCGTGCCTCGTGCTCGAGGACTATGAACACGCGAAGGCGCGGGGCGCACACATCTACAGCGAAATCATCGGCTATGGTACCAACTGCGACGGTTCGCACCTGACCAACCCCAGCGCTGAAGGAATGGCAGGAGCGATGAGAATAGCACTCAAGGATGCAGGACTCTCTGCTCAGGAGATCGGACATGTCAATGCCCATGCAACCGCGACACTGGTAGGCGACACGGCCGAGGCGACTGCAACCCACGAGGTGTTCGGGACATCCGTTCCCGTCAGTGCTCTGAAAGGGTTCACCGGGCACACGCTCGGGGCGTGCGGGGCGCTCGAATCCATCGAAACCATCCTCATGATGAACGAGCATTTTATGGCCGCCTCGAAAAACCTCGAAAAACCGGACCCGCAGCTGCCGCCCCTGAACCACGTCATGGGTGATGCACGGGACGCTCATTTTGACGTCGGTATGAACAACAATTTTGCCTTTGGCGGAATCAATACATCCCTCATCTTCCGCAGAATATAGAGGCACGTTGCCGGTGCTATGAGGCTCCTCAGAACAATAGCAACATGGGCCGGCAGAACAACCTTCGGACAGGAAGCCGTTGCATCACAGGCAGACCTCAGCCTCTTCAAACAGCGTCCGTCGTTCCAGTTCATCCTCGGTCTGATCCTGCTTGGATTAAGCTACGTGATCGGGTGGCCCGGGGTTATTGCAAGCGGGATTGCAGCCGCCTACCTCAAAAGCCCGTGGGTCTTCGTCATCGGCGGACCGGTAATCTACGGATTCTCATTTCTCGTCTGGGGCGTGTCCATGCTTCTGATGGGAAAAGGCAACATTCAGTATGCACGGGCATTCGCAAAATACGGAATTCGGATCTTTATTGAAAAGTTTGCTCCGCAGCCTCACCGGGAAAACAACCCGTCTTCCCGTCCCAGCGGTTCTGCTTCGAGCAGATCGAACGACAACGAATAACTGCTGACGCCCGACGACGTCATGCGGATACGCTTGTAAAATCCTCCCTGCACCGGCGGAAACAATTCGACCCGCCTCAGGACGTGGTCATTTTTTGTGTCGTATTCCCTGATGACCGCTTCTCCGGAACCATCGGATGATCTCTCCACTGCGCGGTCGCTATCAAGCCATGTGCACGCGACGGCGTTCTTTGGTCCGGTCTGCACCCTGACCAGCTGTCCGTGTTCCGGAAAAAAAAGAAACCGGATGTCCCTGAACAGTCCCTGCGCAAACGGTATGGAATCGAACGGCGGCAGCGCCTGATATATGGTGACACGCCCCTGGTTATCCACAGCATCCATCAGCACCATCCCCTCAACGCTCAGCAGGGTGGCGCGAATCCTGTCCGCAGGAATGTCGGCGATGGTCACACCGATGAATGCACTGCTCCTGCCGCGGATCGTAGCTGTAATCGTGTGGACCGCCCGGAACAAAGGAGGGACGCCCGCAACAACGCACTTTTCCCGGAGGTTCGGGTCGCTGACCACGGTATGCGGCAGCGGTGTGATGGTACGGCAGGAAGAGATACCGAGAATCATGAGGACAGCCAGGAAATATTTCATCGTACCTTTTCAAAGGTCCTGTCTGCCAGGGGTGTGTTCAGTGCAATATGAGAAAAGTCGATGGTTGTCGAGGACCCCTGAGGCTCCTGTATCTCTATCGACGAAATCACGCCCGAGTCCGGAGACAGGTTGAGCGTGATCCGTTGGATGAATTTGGTGAAATCATGACGGGCAGGAACGAGGATGATCCTGGCAGGGCTGCCCTGCACGAGCCTGGGTACGAATGCCCTGTTATCGTTAAAATTACCGTTGAGCCATGAAGCGATCTGTTCCATCACAATGCGCGTCGCTTCGATCTGCGGTCCCTCGTCTTTGGTAAAACGATCGGACGCCCAGGTATACATGGCAACATTGTCGCCGTGTACCAGGAGGATGTTCCTGAGAGGAGCCGTATATTCCCACCGGAGGTCCCCGGGTGCCCGGTAGTAAAACCTACCGGTACTTACCAGGGGCCTGGCAAGGATCCTGAGGTTCTTCTTCTGGGTAAAATCCGCGGATATGGAGCGGACGCCTGACATGGCCTTGCGGATGCTTTCCCAGTTTCCCGACCAGCCTGCTCCGTACAGCAATGGCAGTATCGTCATTACTGCAAGCACCATGATGGCGCGTTTTCCGCCGGACACAGGACTCATGGTTATACCATACCCCCGTTGACCGAGATAACCTGTCCGGTAATGTAGGAAGCGTCGTCCGAGGCCAAAAACCGTACGAGCTTTGCAACCTCTTCCGGTGTTCCGATCCTTCCCATGGGTATCATCTTGAGGATAATATCCAGCGGTGCATTCTTGATCATCTCTGTTTCTATCAGGCCCGGTGCCACCACATTGACCCTGATACCCAGCCGCGCCACTTCCTGCGCCAGGGCCTTGCTTGCACCGATCAGCCCTGCCTTTGCCGCAGAATAATTTGTCTGGCCGCGGTTGCCGGTGATGCCTGAAACCGATGAAATCGTCACAATCGAGCAGCCCTTTTTCACCCGCAGCATGCTGGTGAGGACCGGCTTTGTCACATTGAAAAAACCATCGAGCGAGGTCTGGATAACGGATTGCCAGTCTTTCTGCGGCATCATTGCAAGAAGCGTATCCGCTGCAATGCCGGCATTATTGACAAGGGTATGAATAACTTTGTGTTTTTTTAAAAGACCGTCCAGAACGTCATGCGTCTGTGCAGCGTCCGCCACGTCGAACTGGGCGAGTTCGCCGTCCCCGCCTGCTTCCTGAACCATGCGCAACGCATCCTGCGCTGCTGCCTCGTTGCTCCTGTAATTGATGATCACGTGACAGCCTGCGCGCGCCATCTCGATGCTAATCGCGCGTCCGATCCCCCTGCTTCCGCCGGTAACCAGTACCCGTTTTTTATCGTCCATAATGGGCTGTTTTATATCCCGATGCAACCATAAATGCAAGAGGTAACGCAGGGATACACTGCCGCATCCATACACTGGATTCCGCCGATACCAACGGATTTCTTACCTGAGCAGGCTTGTTTGACAAGCCGGAATCTGCTCTATATAGTGGGCATGGATTTATCATGGGTCAAAAAGTCAGAACCATAACAATAGACGGCATAAAGATCGGCGGGAACAACTGTATCGCGCTCATTGCCGGTCCTTGTGTCATCGAAAATGAACCCCTGACGATGGACATTGCCGGACAGCTGAAGGAAATAGCCGGGCGGCTGGGGATAGCGCTCGTTTTCAAGGCGTCCTACGACAAGGCAAACAGGACGTCCATAAACTCGTTCAGAGGACCGGGATTGAAAAAGGGGCTCGCAATCCTGGCAAAGGTAAAAGCAAAATACAGCCTCCCAATCCTGTCGGACGTCCACAGCACGGAACAGATAAAACCGGCAGCTGAAGTTCTCGACATCATACAAATACCCGCCTTTCTGAGCAGGCAGACAGATTTGATCGTCTCTGCCGGAGAAACCGGAAAGGTCGTGAACATAAAGAAAGGGCAGTTCATGGCCCCGTGGGACATCAGGCACGTGATTCAGAAGGTAGAATCAACCGGTAATCACCGGATCATCATAACGGAGCGTGGGTACACCTTCGGATACAACATGCTCGTGAACGATTTTCGGGTCATTCCCATCATGCGGGACTTCGGATACCCGGTGGTGTTCGACGCAACCCACAGTGTACAGCTGCCATCCGCTGCAGCCGGGGTTTCCGGCGGACAGAAAGAATACATCGAGGTGCTTGCCAAGGCCGGTACGGCAGTCGGAATCGACGGACTTTTTCTCGAAGTGCACCCCGAACCGGGTAAAGCCCTGAGCGACGGTGCAAACTCACTGCAGCTGGACAAGGTGGAAAAATTATTGAGGACGATAAAGGTGATAGATGAGATCATTAAAAAAGATTGACGTCGCGAAAGAGGCAAGGAAGGTCCTGAGGATCGAAGCCGCTGCTGTCGGCAGCCTTGTCCGGCACATCGATCGCCAGTTTGTACGCGCGGTCGATACGATCGTTGCCACGAAAGGCAAGGTCATCATAACCGGCATCGGGAAATCGGGGCTCGTCGGGCAGAAGATCGCATCGACCATGACCAGTACCGGCACACCTGCGTACTACCTGCATCCTTCGGAAGGTGCACACGGAGATCTCGGCATCCTCGGTAAGGACGACGTCCTCGTCGCACTCTCGAACAGCGGCGAGTCCGCAGAGGTCCTGAACATCATTCCGTTCGTCAGGAGGCTCGGTATAAAACTGATAGCCATTGTCGGCAACAAGGCATCAGCACTTGCACGCGGCGCAGACATCGTCATCCATGTTCCCGTCGATAAGGAAGCGTGCCCCTTCGGTCTTGCGCCGACCGCGAGCACAACCGCTGAACTTGCCGTCGGAGATGCTCTTGCCGTGGTCCTTCTCCTGAAGCGGGGATTTACCAAAGACGATTTTGCACTTTTCCACCCGGGCGGTGCCCTGGGTAAGCGGCTGCTGACCAGGGTAGAAAACCTCATGCATACCGGCAGCGACATCCCGTGCGTACATACTTCCACACCGATGAAAGACGTCCTCGTGGAGATCACGTCAAAACGCATGGGGTTGACGGGCGTGTATGACATGCATGATCGGCTGACGGGTATCATAACCGACGGCGACCTGCGCAGGGCCCTTGAAAAATATCCCGACCTGCTCGAAAAAACAGCATCCCGGATCATGACCAGGAATCCGAAACGCATAGAAAAAGATGCACCCGCAGTCAAGGCGCTCACCATCATGGAAACGCATTCCATCACCTCGCTCTTCGTGACCAGCAACGGGGACAAAGACAAACCCATCGGTATCATCCATCTCCACGACATCCTCAAGGCCGGTATCGTGTAGTGCACACGCACCTTCGGAAAGGATAAACAATGCCGCAGCGCAAAAAACAAACGCAGAAAACACTCGTCAGCTCCTTGAAACGCATCAAGCTCCTGATCCTCGATGTCGACGGCGTCCTGACAGACGGTAAGCTTGTTTACAACAGCGACGGGATAGAATTAAAGTCGTTCGATGTCAAAGACGGATACGGGCTGATTCGTCTGAAACAGTCCGGTGTGAGGCTCGGGATCATAACCGCAAAAATGTCGAGCATCGTCGAAACAAGGTCACGCGACCTCGGGATCGACAGGCTCTATCAGAATGTAGCGAACAAACTCGACGCCTACGAGGATATCAAGAAAACGTTCAACCTCGGAGACCGGGAGATAGCGTACATCGGCGATGATGTCCCGGACCTTGTCGTCCTCAGACAGGCCGGTGTTCCCATAGCCGTCCACGATGCCGTCGGACCAGTCCGCGCAGCGGCCGTCTATATCACGAAGCACTGCGGCGGCAACGGGGCCGTTCGGGAAGTCGCTGATATGATCCTCAAGGCACAGGGACGTTTGCCTGATGAACAGTGACCTGGATACCAGGTGGAGCCTCCTGATGCTGCCCGCCGGCCTTATGTCCTTATGCTCTCAATGCCCTGGATCCTGCAGACGCACCCCCCGAATCAGGGATTGAACTGCCCATGAAACTCAGACAGCGGTTGAGCAGAGCACTGGTGTATTACGGAACAAAATCGATCCTCTTTTTTTTCAGGCTGCTGCCTCTTGGTTTCGACACCTGGCTCGGCGCAGGGCTGGGCAGGCTTGCGTACCATGTCCTGCCACGGGAGCGAACAAAGGGCGTTCAGAATATTCTCAAGGCATTCCCCGGCAACGACGAGACGTGGGCCCGGGAACAGCTCAAAAAGAGCTTCGAAGGCTTCGGCAGGAGCATTATGGAACTCGTGAAACTCGAGACGATCGTCAGGCACATCGATGACTATATACAGGTCAGGAACTTCGAGGTTTTTGAACAGGCGCGGGCAAAGGGTAACGGTGTCCTCTGGATCACCGGTCACATCGGCAACTGGGAACTCATGCCCGTCTACTTTGCCACAAAAGGATACGAAACCTACGTCGTCGCAAAACAGCTCTATGATCCCAACATGGACGGATTGATCAACGGGCTGCGGGAGCGGTTCGGTGTTCACCCTGTGCTCAGGGGGAGTGAAGGCTCCGGGAAAAAGATACTCAGGGCACTGCGCTCGAATGCAATCCTCGGCATGCTGATAGATCAGGACACGGACGTTCAGGGTGTGTTCGTACAGTTCTTCGGAGACGCTGCCTTCACACCCCGCGGTGCTTCAGACCTTGCCGTCAAAGCCGGCGCAGGCATCGTGGCGGGCTTTATAACGAGGACCGATTCAAAGCACCACGTTATAACGCTCCACGCTCCTGTCGTCCCGGAAAAAACCGGGCAGTATGAACAGGACATCGTTGCACTCACCCAGTCCATGACCACTGCTATCGAACAGCATATACGGGAGCACCCGGCAGACTGGGTATGGATGCATGCGCGATGGGCAAAGCGGCCGCCCGGACCTGCAGCAAAGGAAAAAGTTGTTCTTAATACGGACGAGTTGTGATACCATAGTTTCTGAATCCGGATAAAATAAAATGAACCTGCTGACACAGAACCACGTACTGCTGATCTGTTCCGTTCTCTTTGTGCTGATGCTTGCATCCTGCTCGGCAACACCGGGAACACGGGAAAACCGCGCCGCAGCTCCTCCTCCGCCCAAGGTTGCAATCGACGGACCGGTCTACACCGAGATCACGAAGAACAAGGTCGTCTACAGCGGCACAGCAGAATCGGCGGAGTACTTCGACAGTACGCATCCCGGTATCGTCATGCATCCGGACGTCCAGGGCGTTCTGACCAATGCAGAAACCTTCTCGGTATCTTCCGACCGGGGATACTACGATGAAAGCAGGCACCTCATAACCCTCAATGATAATATCCATGCACTCCTGAACGACACCTACACACTGACGTGCAGCACAATCGACTATTTTATGGAAAAAAAGCTGTTGGTTTCCGATGACCCTATAACCGTCGTCAGCAGTGACATACAGCTCCACGGCGATAAGGGACGCATTGACCTCGAAAAGAACAGAATGACCGTCCTGGGAAATATCCATGCAAAAATATACAACATGAGCTTGAAATGAACAGGATTCTTTCACGCGGACAGTATAGTCACGAACACGGGCAGAGAACGGCCCTCCGGGCTGCGGAAAACTGCCGCAGGCAAGCCGCCGGGATACCCCCGCACGGTCCGGCCGGTTTCACGGCACATTCACGGATTGTCCTGTTCCTGATGGTCACCAGCGCCGTTGTACTGTTTGTGCTCTGCAGTTCCGGCGTCCGGGCAGGGTCGCTCATGAATGATATTCAGGAATCGGGCAAACAAACAAAACCCATCGACATAACATCCAGCCAGCTCGAGGCAAACCTGAAATCACACATTATCGTTTTCAAGGGAAATGTTATAGCAAAACAGGGGGATGTCGTCCTTTACTGCGACACCCTGACCGCATACTACGATGCAAAAGACAAGAACATAACCATGATCGTGGCGACGGGCGATGTAAAAATCACCAAAAAGGATATGATCGCGACAGGAACGCAGGCGGTCTTCGATAATGTCAGCAAGCTGCTCACGCTCACCGGCTCACCCAGGATATGGCAGGCAAAAAACATCATCGAGGGTACGAAGATAATCTTTCATCTCGGTACGGACAAGATATTCGTAGAAGGCGCAAAATCGCTCTATAATCCGCAGACACAGGGGATATTCCATGGACAAACACCTTGAGACCGTAGGACTGATGAAGTTCTTCGGCAGGAAGAAAGTCGTCTCCGATGTGAGTATTTCGGTCGGCAACGGGGAAATCATCGGACTGCTCGGCCCCAACGGTGCAGGCAAGTCGACCACGTTCTACATGATCGTCGGCATCTACAAACCGGACAAGGGAAAGATCCTCTTAAACGGCGAGGATATTACCACCAACCAGATGTTCGTACGGGCACGCAAAGGTATCACCTACCTTCCCCAGGAAGCTTCGATATTCAGAAAGCTGTCGGTGCAGGACAATATAAAGGTCGTGTTCGAATCCATGGATATGCCGCGGGAAACGATCCAGGACAAGACCGACGAAATCATGAAAAGCATGAACATAACGCACATCAGGGACAACATGGGATTCTCCCTTTCGGGCGGCGAGCGGAGGCGCGTCGAGGTTTCCCGCGCACTCGCAGCAAAGCCCGACTTCATGCTCCTCGATGAGCCGTTTGCTGGCATCGACCCCATAGCGGTGAACGAACTGCGGGAGATCCTGTTCTCCCTGCGGGAAAAGGGGATCGGGATCATCATATCCGATCACAATGTCCGGGAAACCTTGAATGTTTGCGATAAGGCTTATATAATAAGCAACGGAAGGATTATCGAAGAGGGGGATCCGAAAGACATAGCAATGAGCGAGAAAGCAAAGCGCATATACCTCGGCGAGGACTTCAAGCTATGATCGAGATAAAGCACGAGGTCAGTCTAAAACAGCAGCTCGAACTGACACCGCAGCTGATCCAGGCACTGCGCCTGCTCCAGCTCACGCGGCTGGAGCTCGAACAGGAACTCAAAACCGAGCTGGAGATCAATCCGTTTCTGGAGGAGGAACCTCTGGAACAGGAATCACTGGAAACGGCAGTGCAGGAAACGGTGTATAATGACCGTCAGTCACCGAATACCGGAGAGAGGAACATCAGCAAGCGCGAGGAAGATCCCATCGAGAACACCGCACACCGGGACATGGGGCTGCACGACTACCTGCTCTGGCAGCTTGGTTTATCGGTTGATACGGAACAGGATATCCAGATCGGCGAAGCAATCATCGGCAACATCAATGATGAAGGTTACCTTTCATCCACGGTGGATGACATCGCCGGGTTTACGGGATGCCGGCGCGAAGACGTCGAGCGGGTCCTTGCCAAAATCCAGGACTTCGATCCCCCGGGAATCGGCGCACGGGACCTGAAAGAATGCCTGCAGATACAGATCCGCCATATCGGCGTCGACGACCCTGTCCTGAACGCCATCGTCGCGGACCACCTCGGAGAACTCGAAAAGAAAGATTATGCTTCCATTGCAAAGTCCCTGGGTACCAGTGCCGAGATCGTCATCGCTGCAGCAAACGTCATCAAGCACCTGAATCCGAAACCGGGCAACACGTTCAGTTCGGAAGAGGAGAATTACATTGTGCCGGATGTCATGGTGACCAAGCGGGGTGAAGACCTTGTCGTCGAGATCATCGAGGAAGGCATTCCGAAGCTCAGGGCTTCGGACAACTACGCGCGACAATTGCTCAGCCGGAGTTCGGATGACGACACGGCAAAAAAATTCATCCGTGAGAAACTCCAGGGGGCACGGTGGCTGATGAAGGCCGTGGAACAGCGCAAAAACACAATCAAAAAGGTTGTCGAGGCGATAGATCG
>JAJYLM010000059.1:9319-11643 GCA_021787655.1 bacterium | reverse complement strand
CATAGGCCATGTCCGCTATTCGACCTACGGGTCGAGCGAGCTGCGCAACGCACAGCCGTTCGCCGTCGAGTACAAGGACGGCAGCCTTGCGGTCGCCCATAACGGCAACATCGTCAATTACGAGACCATCCGGGCACGGCTCGAGTCCGAGGGGTCGATATTCCAGTCGACCATGGACACCGAGGTCATCGTCCACCTGATCGCCAAGTCCGACGGCCAGACAACCCATGAACGGCTCGCGTACGCACTCAACGAGATCCGCGGCGCATACTCGATCGTACTTTTAACGGAAAAGGAACTCATCGCGGCACGGGATCCCTACGGGTTCAGACCGCTGGTCATCGGAGAACTCAGCGGTACCATGGTCTTCGCGTCCGAGACCTGCGCGCTCGATCTCATCGGAGCACGGTACATCAGGGACGTTCTCCCGGGCGAAATGCTCGTCATCGGTGAAAACAGTATCCGCAGTTATATGTTCTCGAACAGGGCCACACGTCAGTCCCAGTGCGTGTTCGAGCACATCTACTTTGCGCGTCCGGACAGTCTCATCTTCGGCAAGAGCGTGTACAGCACGAGGACCGCCCTCGGGAAGGTCCTGGGTGTCGAGTC
Source organism: bacterium (assembly GCA_021787655.1). Taxonomy (GTDB): domain Bacteria; phylum JAMCPX01; class JAMCPX01; order JAMCPX01; family JAMCPX01; genus JAJYLM01. The sequence goes on along the minus strand of JAJYLM010000059.1, from coordinate 11,034 downwards.
ACCGGCAGACGCCGACATGGTCATACCCATCCCGGACTCCGGCGTGCCCGCTGCCATCGGGTTCGCCCAGCAGACAGGGATTCCCTTCCAGATGGCGCTCATCAGGAACCACTACGTGGGACGGACGTTCATACAGCCGCACCAGGCCATCCGCAACTTCAATGTCAAGGTCAAGCTCAACCCGATCGCCGGCATCATCTCCGGGAAACGCCTGGTCGTCATCGACGATTCCATCGTCCGCGGGACCACCAGCAAGACACTCGTGAAGATGCTGCGGGATGCCGGTGCAAAAGAGGTCCACATGCGCATCAGCTCGCCGCCGATCGATTATTCCTGCTACTACGGCATCGATACGCCGACGCGCTCCGAGCTCATTTCCTCGAGCCACACGGTCAAGGAGATAGAGCAGTACATCGGTGCAGACTCCCTGAAATACCTCAGCAGGGAGGGGCTGCGATCCGTCATCGGCCAGGATGCGGACAATTTCTGCTATGCCTGTTTTACCGGGGACTACCCCGAGCCGTTCGAACTTGCAAAACGCGACCATCAGCTTATACTGTTTGACGAAGGGAGACTCCATGGAGGATAACCACAAGCGGCTGCTGGAGCTGATCAAGCTCCTGTCGTACGAAAAGCGGGAAGTCACGCTGACATCCGGAAAAAAGAGCAGCTATTATATCGACGGAAAACAAACGACCCTGGATCCCGAGGGCGCCTACCTCGTGGGTGAACTGTTTACCGGGATCATTCAGAAAGAATTCGGCTCTGCAAAGGGCGTCGGCGGCATCACCCTCGGTGCAGACCCGATCATATCATCCGTCATGGTCGTCGGGTATACCAAGGGGATGCGCCTCAAAGGATTCATCGTAAGGAAGGAACCCAAAGGCCACGGCACCGGGGCGTGGATCGAAGGACTGAAAGGGTTCAACCCCGGGGACCCGGTCGTGATCGTCGAGGACGTGGTAACGACCGGCGGTTCTGCCATCAAGGCAGTCGGACATGCACAGGACGCAGGACTCAGGGTGCTCGGCATCCTTGCGATCGTCGACCGTCTGGAGGGCGGCAGGGAGCTGGTCGAATCGAAAGGCCACCGTCTCGTTTCCCTGTTTACAAAGGCAGATCTTGGTGAATAAAGCCGGTCCTGTCATCGCCGTACTCGTCATCATGCTGGCCGGCTGCAGTATCGTAACGCGCAATGCGGCATCCGATAATTTCAAGTCGACTGTTCAGGAGAACACCAAGCACATTTCCATCGAACGGGACTTCTCCGTCGTTCTGTCCATGGACATCATCCACATCAACCGCCCGGTGCGCAAGGCCTATGTGGATGAGTATGCGCGGCTCTACATGCTCTCGAAAAAAGACGAGGAAACGATGCTGCGGCAGCAGCTGGAACAGGACAAACAGTGGCAGGCATTCTATCTCATCGTCTATACTGCACCGGACGCAGACACGCCGCTCGACAGCACCGATTCGCTCTGGAAGCTCTACGTTTCCGAGGACAGCCGCCTCGAAGCGCCGGTCTCCATCGAAGAAATCACGTCACAGCGGGACTTCATCAAGGGGTTTTTCCCCTGGATCAGCTCCTGGGACAGGGTCTATCTGGTGCGGTTCAAGAAAGCGCCCGGATCGGCCGGAACAAACTTTAAATTCATCATCACCGGCATACTTGGAAAAGGCGAAACAGACTTCTAAAGGAGGGGGAACGTGGAACT
>JAJYLM010000059.1:0-9309 GCA_021787655.1 bacterium | reverse complement strand
CTACTCGCAAAGGGCGGAATATTTGTTTATCTGATCATTGTATTCTCCATATTTTCGATCGGCATCTTCCTGGAAAAACTATGGTCGTTGCGGATGCCGAGGGTGGTTCCGGACGGCTTCATCATCGCCATCGAGGGGCTGATCAGGAACCGGGACTTCGAGAAGTCCCTTGAGCTGTGCAAACAGGACAACAGCTCCATCGCGCGGATCATGTTCGTGGCCATCAACAATATCGGCAAGGACCCCGGCACGTTCAAAGAGCTGATCGAATCGGCAGGCAAGGAAGAGATCCTCAGGCTGGGAAGGTTCGCCGAGGGGATGTCGGCAGTCGCCGCAACGACACCGCTGCTCGGCCTGCTCGGGACCGTGTTCGGGATCATCAAGGCATTCAACGTCATCGCTGCAGGAGGCATCGGAAATCCGGTCCTGCTCGCGAACGGCATATCGGAAGCACTGTCGGCAACGGCTGCAGGGCTCGGGGCAGCCGTCGTTTCGTACATCGCGTACAAATATATCGACGGTAAACTCACCAAGCTGGCGATCGCGCTCTCCGGTGCAACAAGCAGGGTCCTCTCCATCCTGCCGCCGAAGGGAACGGATACTCTGTAACCTGCCATGGACTTCACGATCAAGAAAAAGCACGAGCTCCACATCGACGTCATCAACATGGTCGACGTGTTTCTGAACCTGCTCATCTTCTTTATGCTGTCGACATCGTTCATTTCTTCGCCCGGCATCAAGATCAATCTGCCGCACGGCAAGGGCGACGTCATCATCAAGCCCAAGGAAGACCTGCGGATCGACATCAATGCACAGGGCACCATCTTCTACGGCAAGAAACAGGTCGATCTCAGCGGACTGAAAGCAGCCCTCGCCGAGGTCGCAAAAAGAGCACCGGATACACTGGTCATCATTGCTGCGGACAAGGATGTCCTGCACGGGCGCGTGGTACAGGTTATGGAGGCAGCGCGGTCAGCCGGCCTGCACAAACTCGCCATAGCGACGACCGAACAGGACGCCGGGAAATAGCAGTCCCGCTCTTCAGACCGCTGTGCGGCGATAGCGGTGCTCACAGGGGCACAGCAGTCGTCTTGCAAACATGCTGCAGTTGGTGTACGCTCAGTCCATGAACAGGTACATTCACTGTGTATTGGTATGTGCTTTTTCTGTGGCTGTTTCATGTACGGGCTCACCCCAGCAGTCAACCTCCCCTCCGCCCAATGGAAATATCACCCAGACCGGCATGAATTCCGGACTGGTCCTGATGGATCCGGTATCGAACCTGATCCGCACCTATTCCTTCTTCACGATCGAGAACGCTGCAACGGCCTGGCCGTACATAGTACCGTCACCGGCAATGAGCTACTTTATCCTGAACACCAACGCAACGAACGGAATATTCATCCAGGTACCTCCGGTCCTCATTGTTCCCCTGACACCGCTTGCCGGGAATACCTCCTACACCTTCCAGGTGAGCGGGTGGTCAAGTCAGACAGGCGAACTGGGGTACAATTCCGAGCAGGTGACGATCCCGTTCGAGCTGCCGTATTCATCGTTTACGTCGACAGCCTGGTGCATCGGCAGTACCGCACCCTACGGGAATTCTCCCTTCAATTCAATCACGAATGCAGTGGAAATCATCGACTACCACCCCGCTTCCGGGTGGATGCTCGCCGTATCGAGTATCAGCTGTTCGACAATCTCCGCTCCGCTTGTATTCTCCGGGTATCTGTATTCCGGAACCACGGTCTCCCTGCAGACGGCGCCGTCCGATATTACCTTCTTCGATTCCTCGGGAAACGAGGTCTCCCTGGCCTCAACGTACCTGCTCCCGGGGTCCCTGCGGTTTGTCCGGGCTGCGGGTGACACGATCAACGGCGAGGTCCTCAACTTCATGGCAATCACCGGCTATTCGCCGGGACTGAGCTCGTTTTTCCAGGGCGCGAGTTTCGAGGCCTACCTTGCCGGCTTTTCCGGTTCTGCGTTCTCGCCGGCGTCTCTGCCGGTCGGCATCCAGTCCGTAACGCCTGCGGACGGATCGACAGGAGTACCGGTCACTGCCGCTGTCCAGGCGTCGTTTTCCAATACAACCCTCGGGATGACGGACCACACTGCGAGCGTGATCCTCGAAGACGAGGACGCAACAACGGTATACCCGCCGGCATCGCTGGCAACGAACATCCTGACGGATGCCGCAGGCACGATAACCGCAATAACAGCAGTACCAACGGTGCCACTGTCCGGCGGCGCAACGTACCGGGCGTTTATCCTGTTTGACTGGACACCCGTTGCGTCAATCAGCTTTACGACCCAATGAGCGGTATGAAGAACGGCGCTCTTTTTCTCTTCGCGATCGCTGCTGCAGGCTGCAGCACGCCGGTGCCTCCTCCTCAGGAACCGACCCCCATCGTATCGGTGGTCAAGGCGCGCAGCACCCTGAACAATGCCATGAACACGAAGATCCTCGTTGTGGCGTCGACCATGAATACAGTTGCGATGATCGACGTTGTGACCCTGGCGGTGAACGCGGTCACGGTCGGCAAGGACCCGGTCTCAATAGACGTGACCCCGGACGGCAGTACAGCGTTCGTTGCGAACGCAAAATCAGACTTCGTCAGCAGGCTTTCGCTCCCTTCCCTGAACGCCACCGATATTCAGGCAGGCCCGGGCCCCCAATCCGTAGCTGTAACCCCGGATGGACGCTCCGCCGTGGTGAGGAACAGCGATAACAGCGTTGCGTTCATCAGCACGTCAACCGACGCTGTTGCCCTGGTCAGAACGCAATCAATACCGGCAGGGTTTGTCATTTCGCCGGACAGCAGCAGTATCTGGGTCCTGGACAACAATCCCACGGAGCTGGAGCGGATCAGTCCGGGTGTACCGGTTCACGACATCACGCCGCTCCCGTGCTCGAAAGCAGCGAGCATTGCACTGTCCGGCGATGCCACGGTCATCGCCGTCGGATGTGCGCAGCCGGAAGGCATCATTCTGGACTCCCTGACCGGTACCACCCTGCAGACACTGCCCGAATCGTTCACACCGGCGTCCGTTCAATTCTTCCGCAACAGCCGCTATCTTGCAGCGCTGAGCATGAACCCAGGATTCGTCTTCATCCAGAATACCGTACCTCCGTGGGACAACTGGGTCCTCAACGCGGGCGACCTTTCCATGGCCTTTTCCATCAACAGTACCAACACCGGGCTTGCTATAGCGAACAACGGTTCCGATGACCTGACCTTTTATTCCATAGCAGGCCTTTCGAACAGCGGTTTCCAGGAAACAGACATCCCGCTGACCAGGGGCCCCATGGCAACCGTCTTCGTCGACAACGACCAGTACGTCGTTGTCACGGAAGGGACCCCGATGGGAGGAGTCAGCATTGTCAGCACGTCCGACTTCAGTGTCCGTAATGTCGATTTCATCGGTGCCCAGGGTATCCTGAACAGGTGACATGATGAAGCAGAGCACAGCCATCCTCTCCCTTGTATTCCTCACGATTGCGGCCGTTACCGCCTGGCCGGTCTCCGCAGCAGCCGAAGAGATTGCACTGTTTCCCGGACGCATCAACGGGGAACCTGCCATGAAGACATCGCTGCCTGCTGAACCCGGACTGAAGGACATCACAACACTGCCGAAGCAGTATTCGTTTCAGGCCATGGTATCATTTGACGCTGCCTCACTGACGCCTGACACCGGCGGTGGCCTCTTTCCGCCGGAATTGACTTCAGCCAGTGTCCTTGCAGAACAGGACGTCTACAAGGGGATGATAGGCGTCGAATTCTTTGTCCGGAGCAATAACGACGACAACGGGAGATCGTTTGTATCGTACACGACCGGTGACGTGGTCAGCACAGAACGGCACATCTACGTCCAGCAGGGAGCCGGCGTGCGCTACATGTTTCCCAATCTCAAGGTACTGTTCCCCTACGTTTCCCTGCGGTGGGTGCACGAAGCTGTCAACGTCAGGCTGCACGATCCGTACGAGGCAATATCTGTGGCGTCCGAGGCAGATGGCATCGCACCGGTGATGGGTGTGGACATCCACGCGCGGAAGACGGTCCCCGGAATACGGCCGTTCTTCAATTTCAACATGGAGATCGGTTACTCCTCTCTGCCGACCATGAGCATGGGTATGCTCGGAACCATGAATCTCAGCAGCCTGTGGTTCGACATCGGTATCGGCCTGTTATTGCAGTAGCCGTTCATCCCGTTTTACATCGGTCACGAAGCAATGGTTATACCGATGCCGATCATCATCAGTATCCAGACGACCATCAGGTAAACGCTCCAGGTCCTGAACCTGAGAGACGACAGGTCGATGGGCTTCGAAGACCTGCCCATCCTGAAGATGACCTTCAGCATGTAGGCGACGATGAACACGCCCATGACGAAGCTTGCCAGAAAGAGCGCCGTGCTGCCAAGGCTCATGTTGACATGGTACGTGTACACTGAATAGTGGTATGTACCTGCGTACAGCATACGGAGAACCTCGCGCAGCGATGACATGGCGAACACGGTAATGCCCATGATGACTGCGACAGGAAGTGCATACTTCCTGGGATCCGACTGCGCCAGGATGAGCGTGGCGACGAGGACAACGACGACCGGAACACCGAGCATGAACATGTTGTTCGTATAGAAATGGAAGGTCGCCGGCAGGCTCAGCAGCCACCACACGCCGACAGCCATCTGCAGGAGCGTGAACCCCAGCGCCATGCGTGCACCTGTCCTGCCGACCCGTGTAAGGTACTGCTTGTCCATATCGTCCCGTGCCCAGAAGTACCAGGTATACAGCATCATGAAGGCACCGGTCAGGGAGAAGGATGCGACGACAAAGTGGAGGAACCGGGGAACCTGGAACGCATGCAGGTGCGCCCCGTAGAGATCCGTACGGCCGTTGTTCATGTACCATGCAAGCCAGTGTGCAGGCTGGAGCGCCTGGTAGGAGACACTGTGCATGATAACGGCGGCAAGGATTATGAGGATGAATGAAAAAACGCCCCAGAGTACGGTATGCCGTTTGCCGGTGCTTGACTTGAGATAGAACAGGTATGCGAAGGCAAACGCAGTCATCAGGACAAACACGATGCCGATCATCCATGATGCCGACAGTACGTTCGACGTATACCAGAACGGGTCGTAGATGACCTGGGTAAAGAGCAGCGGCGCCACCCCGAGAACAATAGCTATGGAAAGGTTGATGGTCGTGGCCTTTGCAAACGCCTTCGACAGGGTCCTGTGGTACGTATCACCCCGGAGGTACGCGTACACGGACATGAAGGAACCGCCGACAACGAAATTGACGAAAATAATGTGCAGGGCGAACGTCACGACGAGCAGGATCTGGAATACCAGGGGATAAAACGGTATGCCCAGGGGGTCCTGCAATGATGTTAACATATCGGGAATATTCATACGTGCCTCCGGTTATTTATTCAGACTCACAAGGTAGACCGCCAGGGCCTTTTTTTCAAGTTCTGTACCTGCGAACGGCGGCATGTAGGGGAATGAATCCAGGAAACCGACCAGGGCCTGCGCGTCATCGACCGTCGTCACTCCCGCCTTTTTCACCATCAGGGGCAGGGGCCTGAGCCAGCCGTCTGCCTGGAGCGTATGGCATGCGGAACACTCGATCTGTGCGATGACCTGCCCTGCCTGCAGCATGGTGGTATCGCTTATATCCCTGAGTGCTGCCGGTACAAAGGGAGAAAAATGGAGTATGCCCTGTGCATCGATCGCAGGCAGCTCGCTCGTGACGTGCCTGGCAGGAAGGTCGTTGCCGATGATCTGGTTAGCGTACATGTACGTATCGATGACGTACGGCTTCCTGATGCGTTCCCGCATGCTTTCGGCGGAAAAGACGGCGATAAGCACGAGGAAGATGGCTGCGATACCGGGCAGCAGCTTCGCCCATCCGGGTTTTGCCAGAGTGACGGCGAACCATGCCAGGAGGACGATCAGGACTCCGACCACGATGTGCGGCAGGAGAGTGGGTATCAGCGACGTCATCCCGGCTGCGTCGCGCGCTGCGCCGGGAAGCGCCTTCTCATACCACACAAAGAATGCCGATCCGATCAGGGTGCCTGCAATGCCCCAGAGCGACGCCTTCCTGACGATAAACGCCCTGACATCCTTGTTCTTCAGGGTCCCTGCAACGACGATGGCGTACAGCGCTGCGATCGTGAACATGAAGCCCGTCCTCATGAACAGCTGAGGTATATAGGTGGGATTGAAAAACCCGTCAAAGAAGCTTCCGGTCTTCAGCCATTTTCCGGGTGTGAGCATGAACGCAAGAATGCCGGTGATGATGATCATACTGATCCATGCGCTGATCGCGTAGATCAGACCGATGGCCAGGTGTGTTTTATTGTCGACTTTGCCGAAGGTGTAATAATAACTGTAGATCGCAACAACCTCGATCACGAAAAACACCCACTCCGTGGCCCACCCCCAGACGTACGTGTGGATCAGGGCGGAGATACCCCGCGGGTTGGCCACGGTGGTCGCATACCAGATACCCACGCCGGAGAGCGAGCCGAACACAAAGGAGAAGATCAGGATCGTCAGGACATACTTCTTGATGAACTCGATCAGTTCGGGACGGTTTTCCTTATACGCCTTATGCTCGACAGAGACGTTGAACCAGAATGCAGAGGTGGCAAGGTGCGAGGGCAGGATGTGAAACGATGCGATGAATGCAACGACCAGTGCCGAACCCAGAACAGGCATTTGCCATACCGGATACATACCTCCAACCTCCTCTTATAGCTTCCGCGGGGCACCAGACACGATCCGCCTGCATGCGGAATTCGCCGCGCTGTCCGTCCTTCCGGTCTTATTGTACATTGGTCTTCAGCCACTGTGCAACAAAACCGGCAACGTCCTGCCATCCGGGTTCGGCGACGACCCAGTGCGCGTGGTGATCGAACTCTTTATACGTTGAAACGGACGTATACTTTTCTGCAACATGTTTTACAACGGCAGCTGGTGTAATCCTGTCCTCCGAACCGGCGATGACGAGCACGGGACAGGTAACCTTTGTTTCATCGACGCTGGATGCGTGCCTGCCGTCGAACAGCCAGAACCCGATTTCGAAGGCTGCACGCCCGGATTCGTACTCGAATTTTTCGTATGAACTTTTCTGCTCTTCGGGCGGCAGAAGGTGCATCATGGAATAGACCGCTTCATCGAACGTCTGGAGCATGGGCTTTTTCCAGAATCCCCATCGTATCATGCCGCTCCAGAAGCTCCTGATGACCGAGACCCGCAGCGCCAGGATACCGGCAGGCGATGCTGGCGTGAGCAGGACGATTGCCTTTGCGAGCCCCCGTTGCGCAAGCATCTGCGCCAGTAGCCCGCCCATGGAATGACCCATGAGAATGGGCTTTGTCGGTAGTTTTTTTATCTCTCGTTCCAGGTCATCCGCATAATCGAGCAGGCTCGTCGTACCGAGCTGCGGCGGCGGGTCTGCGTGCGGATCGGCGTCGTGATACCGCAGAACCGGTGTAATACAGGTATACCCATTGGATTCAAAATAATTCTTATAGCGCTCCCAGTACCAGCTGGCGCCCCACATGCCATGAATCATAACTATCGTATCGCTCATGACCTGCCTCCTGCTCTCTTTCTATCAGCTTCAGCCCGATGGTGTCAATCTTGCCAAAGATACAACGCTTTAACGTCTCTCCTGCCTTTTGGCTGAATGCTTCTGTTCAAGCCGAGCCACGACGCCTTGATAAAAGTATTACGATACGATATACTATCTTCTATGAAGACGATGGAAGGGGGGAGAAGCTATGGAAATGATCTATTCGACATATAAAGGGCGAACATTTTCTTATGGTATAGGGACGTATGAAGAAATCGAGGCGCTCAATGTTAAAAAGGATTTTGACGAAGTTCTCGATACACTCTATGCAATACTGCTGGAGGCACATCATTTTTTAGGTATTAAGGGAGAAATGAGTGTTGACCGTACTATTGTTACATTGAGGGACACAGACGGTACGATATTAAAGTCTTTCGGAAACGGTCAATCGAACAAATAAGGGGACGTTGTGGATCAAGAAAAGCAGTATGAAAATGATTATAAAGAGTTTATCGACTTACTTAATAAGCACAAAGTGGAGTATATGATCGTAGGCGCCTATGCAGTAATGTTTCATACGCATATTGCACGTGCAACAGAAGATATTGACTTCTGGATAAATAGAACAAAAGAGAATGCTGAAAGATGTGCCGAGGTTGTAAAGGAATTTTCAGGAATGAATATTGATCCGAATGGGATGCTTTTAGAGAATAGAATGGTTCAAATAGGCGTTACGCCTCACAGGATTGATATATTTAATAAGCAAGGAGATATTCTGTTCCAAGAGGCTTATGCAAGAAATAAAGAAGGGAATTTTAGAGAAGTCAAGGCAACGTATCTATCCGAAAAAGATTTGTTAGCTCTCAAAGAATATTTTCACAGAGACCAGGACATCAAAGACATCAAGAGACTGAAAAAAAACGAAGAAGAGCAGGACAACAAGCCCCGGGGCCGGCGCCGGTAAATGACCCCGTTTATATACGTGGGCAAAGGTATAATAAGGCTATGAAAAGAAAGAAAACAATATTTGACGATGCTTATGAAGCACGCCGTAAAAACATAGAGTGGTTTTCCCGGTTCACCCCGCTTGAAAAACTGAGGATCGCGAAGAGACAAGCGGAGAGGATCAAAAAATGGAGAGGGCTTGCTGAACGATGTCTACAAAAATAAAATCCGCTATAGAAAATCTTATAACAGAGCTTGAACAAAAGCATATCAGATACATGGTCATAGGCGGGCAAGCTGTGATACTCTATGGTGCCCCGCAGCATACTTTCGATTCCGATCTGTGGATTGATCCGGCATCGAGGGAGTCTTTCTTTAAAATAGCTGACAAACTTGATCTCGACTATGACGACACATCAAAAAACAAACCTTTATATTTCTGCTATGCAGAAGATGATAAAATAGATGTCTTCATTGTCAAAAAAATATCGATGCAAGGTAAAGGTATGGTAGTGTTCGACGATTGTTATAACCGGTCTGTAGTCTTAAAAGACCCTTCAGGCTTCACTGTTAGAGTACCTTCAGTAGATGATCTGATAAGTCTCAAAAACTGTAAGCCCGGCCTTTCTGCAAAAGACAAAGAAGATATAGAATACCTGAAAGTAAAGAAAGCCGAAGATCTGAAAAAAGAACAACCGCACGGGCATAACCAGCATATTGACCAAGATATCGAACACCGTGGCCGGCACCGGTAAAAAGCCGCTTAGCTATTGCCG
>JAJYLM010000058.1 GCA_021787655.1 bacterium | reverse complement strand
GGTCACATCCTACACATCCGCCCAAATGCCGACACCGACAACATGGTGTCCTTCCGTATCGACATGGAGCAATGTTGGTGATCCGCACGGGCTTTCCGCTTTCACCGCAGTCATCAACAAAGAGCCCATGGGGCTTCTCATCGACAGTAGCAAAACATGCCTTGCCATTGTAGACCTGAACAAGCTCCTGGCTGCACCGAAGCAGGCCGGCACCAACACGGTTTCTTCAACCTACGATCTGGTGGCCAACGGGGTAATCAGTTTTATAGGGATCTAACCTATTGCAGCATGGTGAAAACTTTAGGTTCATCGCACCAAAACGCGGGCAAGGATGTTTTCCTTGCCCGCTTGTTTTTTGATGTACCGTAACTTTTCTGTTTTCGGGATGTTTAATAATATAAATAAAACCAAAAGGAGGCAGAACGATGAAAAAAAGAATCATAGGATTCACAGGGTTGCTACTCGTGTTATTAACGGTGGTTTTCTGCGCTGCCCCGGTAGTGAATACTGCACAGGCATCGGGTCCGCACCCCCGCATTGTCAAGGCCATAGACATGCTCAGGCACACGAGGTCGGTCCTTGAACAGGCACCAGCAGTGTTCGGAGGACACAAGGCAATAGCAATAAAACGCGTCAATGAAGCCATACATCAACTGCGCCTGGCTATGAGGTATGCGCGATAACGGAGAATGCCGGTCAAACAGGGCGTTTTCGGCGCAGAGACGTTGTTCTCACTGAAATTGTAGTGGCGGGGCTTTGCCCCGTCCCGTACCTGCATAAATTTCCGTCATCTTGTAGAAAAATCCTCCCATCTGTGACCGATCTGTGACTTTTCGTGTGATAAACGAGTAACCATCTATGAAAGATAAAGGAGAAAAAGCATGAAAAGACTCGGTCTGGCAGTCGCAGTATCTTTGCTGATACTTGGGTTTGCAGTATCTTCAAAAGCAGGTTATACAGGTGGCTCAAGCCAAACATGGCAAAATGGAGAGCACGTATGGTCAATCGCCCCCAAGCTGATAGTTTTCTTTCCCAACAGCAGTGATCCCGGTTTAAACAATTTCGGTCCGGGAGTCGGTATCGGGGTTGACGGGCGTTATAATTTTATCAAGTATTTTGCCTTAGCGGGAGAACTTGATTATATTGGAGCCTCAAGCGCTACTATAGGTGGATCGACCGAAAGTTTCAGTAACTTTGCAATCAAGGTAGATGCCCTCGGTACAATACCATTAAACAGAATTACGCCATTCTTTGGACTCGGTCTGGTATACAACAACCCAAGCATATCCATCAGTGGTGGAGGTTATTCGAATTCACTGAGCGGAAGCGGTATTGGGCTGGAACTTGTAGGAGGTGCAGATTTCGTCGTAACAAGAAATGGTGCAGTTACTGCTGAAATCTCGATTCCGATCAGTCAGGGCGCGACCTTCAATGGCAGCAGCACAACCGTCGATGTCGGTGTCTACGAACTTATGGCAGGATACAGGTTTCTTTTTTAACATTACCACTTAACATCTTGCCCATGATAAAAAGGCGTGCACTCTGCACGCCTTTTTCTTTGGTGCGCCCGGCATGGGCATTAAGCCGGCTGAATATCCGATTACCCCGTTCAAGACAAAAGTTTTACCGTTTTCAGTGCCTTTGTTCTTTCATAAAGTCTTCTGTCGGCAGTCACAAAATCGCATTTCAGGTTCAATGCAAGGATGAAGGAGGTAATAAAGAGATCTCATTATTGCTTACATTTCTCCGTAATCTCTTTAGGAAGCTCATCATAGTGTGAAAGGCTTCAACGATCTTCTATTCCCTCAAATCTTGTATCTGTAATGGCCCGCTTTTTGAAGCCGATTGTTTTGTTAATAAAAAGGTTTGCCTCTTCAAGCCACATGAGCCTCTGCCTGACCGACATATCTTTAAACTCATCCAGCTTGTCCTTTGGAAAGGTATATACGATTTCAATATGATGTTTATTCTTGGTATCCACTTTTAGCAACCTCCTCAAGTGCCTTGATATCGGCAATATCCTGAGGTCTGCCTGAAATCTGCTTCAGCTTGATCAGGTTTTTGATTGAAACAACAGGAGATGAAAAAAACTAAAGACCTTCATGTTTTTTTTATTGATCCATTGGGCCCTGTTCTTGGGACTGACAAAGTCATCAGCGTTTACAGGCATCTTTGGTCTATACCCGAGTTCACCCATGATGCTGAGAAACTTCCTGAGATTGTCCTCTTCCAAATGAACCATAAGGTCCAGGTCAGCTGTAAGTCTAACAACACCATGAAGGACAACGGCAAGTCCGCCGACAACAACATAATCTATACCTCTCTTATTCAACTTTTCGAAAATCTCCTCGTAAAACACCATTACTCCTTACGCATACAAATACATGTATATTCATTTCATTACGAATTCAAAATTACATTTTTATTATGAGATAGTCAATGAAAGGGATACCATTGGGTCTACATCGTAGGGGCGGGGTTTCCCCGCCCTTTTTACAAAATCCCTCCCATCTGTGACCGATCTGTGACTTTTCGCGTGGTATAGTTTCAGTATAATAAGGAGTAACAAATGAAAACAATGATCCACAGAACAATGTTCGTCTCGATGTTCGCCCTGCTTGGAATAGCAGGATGCAGCAGTGGTTCAAAAGGCGGCGGTGCCCCTGCTCTACCCGTTATCCACAGTTTAAGTATCCAGGGATTACCTGCGCATCCCGGGAATGCCGTCACTGCAACAGTAAATGCTTCCAGCCCGAGCAGCCTTGCACTGACCTATACATGGACGGTTTCCAGCAACTGGTCAATCAACAGCGGGGCAAACCAGTCGGCAGCAATACTCCAGGCACCCAATGCATACAGTGCCGGCGGTACGGTCACGGTGATTGTATCAGACAACAAGGGCGGCTCGGTAACCGGTACAACGTCATTAAGCACAGAAGGCAACAGTGCACCGGTCATACAGAATCTTGCGGTATCTGCTAACCCTGTATTCACAGGCTCCACAATAACTGCAACCGCAGGTGCATCCGACCCTGATGGAGACTCACCGGCTTATATATGGACCGCGAGTACAGGATGGGCTGTCACCGGCTATGGTGCAACGGCAACCGTAACAGCACCTTCCGTACACAGTGCCGCAGGTAATATTACGGTAACCGTCAGCGACGGATACGGAGCTTCCGCAAGCAGTTCGATTGCAATCGACACAACCTCGGACAGCGCACCCGTGATAACATCTATGACCATTACCCCGCAGCCGGTTACCACAACCGCAAGCCTTGTATCCAGTGCCTACGACCCTGACGGAGACAGCCTGCTGACCTATACCTGGAACATCGGCGGATCAACCGTAACGACCGGCAGCAGCGCGACATGGCAATCATCCGACATATCCGGTAATTACAATGTCGTGGTCAGTGTGAGCGATGTATATGGCTCCACGGCAACACAGGGCAGCTCCATGAGTGTAACCAGCCAGAGCCCCTGGCCAAAGTTCAGGAACAACCTCCAATCCACGGGTCTGAGCGCTATCGTTGCAACATCAACCACAGGTGCACTCGAGTGGAGCTATACAACTGAAAACGATGTTTATTCCCCGGTCATTGCGGCTGACGGTACTATCTATGTAGCATCTGATAATGGCTATGCCAGTCAGGGTTATATTTATGCCCTCAGTCATAATGGAGGACTCGATTGGAGTTATCAGGCATACAGCGGAAGTACTTTATGGACGAATCCCTGTCCAACAGTAGGAGCAGATGGTACCATCTATATACAATTTCATGCTGCACTTTATGCACTGAATCCTGCAGGGACTACAAAATGGAGTTTAGGGACCGGTAATTGGGGTTCATCCGAGGGTACGGCAATAGGGCCCGATGGAACCATCTATATAGGTTTTGGTAATAATAAGCTTTATGCGATCACACCTACCACAACTCAAGGACTGGTAAAGTGGACATACCCAACAGGCAATCAAATATTCTCAACACCATCTATAGGCGTAAACGGTACAATCTATGTAGGATCGGATGACGGTAATATCTATGCAATCACCCCCACCGGCGGACTCAAATGGAGCTACACAACGGGTAGTTCTATAGACTCTTCACCGGCCATCGGTGCGGATGGAACGATCTATGTTGGCTCGCAAGATCATTATATCTATGCGATCAATCAGGATGGTACGCTCAAGTGGAGATATGCAACAGCTAGTCCTGTAGAATCTTCACCGGCCATCGGTTCGGACGGAACGATCTATATTGGAGGAGATGACGCTTACATGTATGCATTCAATCCTGACGGCACCGTCAAATGGCAAGATTACTTAGGGGCTTCGATTGATTATTCCACACCTGCAATAGGGACTGACGGAACGATCTATGTTGGTGATGTAAATGGCATCTTTTATGCGTTCAATCCTGACGGCACCGTCAAATGGAGTTATCCAACAGGCGGGCCCATCGTGTCATCACCGGCCATTGGAGCCGACGGAACGGTTTACATAGGGTCAGACGACGGACACCTCTACGCGTTTCACTGATTTTTGAGGGGCTGGTGAGAACCAGCCCCTTACTTAAAAATCATTTTTTCAAAAACAAACGGCAGGACAAGTAAGGCCATCGATCACTATACCGCATCATAGTTCACCTTTTAACTTTCATTGACAATTCATCAAAATGAATAAAAATAGATGCTATCACGCAAGCTTTGTCTGAAAAAAGGAGGCACTATGTTGGATATTTACAGGGATTCGAAAAAAACCGCACTGATGAACGAGACACGGGACTTCGTGAAATCCGTTCCCAAAAAACTCCTCATGGATATGGACGATAATAAGGTAATTTACCCGGGAGAGTATGTCCGTGAGGCTGCAAAGAGAAAATTACTCGGATTGAGGTTTTCACCGGAGTTCGGCGGCCGGGGACTGAAGTGGGAGGATGAGATTATAGCCCTTGAAGAGGTCGGGGTACTCGGGACCTCGCTCGCCTGTCTGTACTCGCTCGTGAGCATCGTGGGCGAGGCCATTCAAACCTTCGGAAGCGATGCCCAGCGTAAAAAATATCTGCAACCGCTCCTCGGGGGCAAGATATTTTGTGCCGAGGCACTCACCGAGCCGCGCGGAGGATCTGATTTCTTCGGCGCTACGACCACCGCGGTAAAAGAAGGAGACCATTACATCCTCAACGGACAAAAGAGGTTTGTTGTCGGTGCGGAAGGTGCCGATATATTCCTGGTATATGCAAAGACGGACGAGAAAGCAAAACCGCAGACTTCCCTGAGCGTGTTTGTTGTCGAGAGGGCCATGGGGGTCGAGGTGAAACATGTGTACGGGCTGCTCGGCACACGGGGCGGAGGTGCCGGGAGGATAATCTTTAAGAACGTAAAGGTACCGGCAGAAAACCTTATCGGTGCCGAAGGCGCAGGAGGCCTCATTTTCAATCAGATGATGATCCCGGAGCGGATGACGTCCGCTGCCGGAGCGCTCGGAGGTGCCCGGGAACTCCTGAAGTTGGCAGCGCGCTATTCCGACAGGCGGAAGGCATTCGGCCAGAAAATCCGTTCATTCCAGGCGGTCAGTTTCAAGGTTGCGGACAGTATCATGGACCTGGATTCTGCGGCAGCACTTGTCCATGCGGCTGCACAGTCGGTTGACGCGTACGGGAGCACGGGCATGACCCGGCGGCTTGTTTCAGAGGCAAAACGCGCTGCGACGGAGATGGCATGGAGGGTCACCAACAATGTTATGCAGATCCTCGGCGGTATCGGTTACACGAACATCTACCCGGTTGAGCGCGCGCTCAGGGACGCACGGCTCGCCATGATATGGACGGGCACCAGCGAGATCATGAACCTGATCATCCAGCACGAATACTACAAAGAGGCACTGGGGGATAAGAGTACGATGAGGGACCTTGAAGCGGATGCGCCGGAATCGGACAAAGAAGAAGAAAAGATATACGAATAAATATAATGAATGATCAAAGAAAGTTGTCATTGCGGGCGCAATAGCCCGAAGCAACCTTTTGTATCATTCAGCACCCCCGATCGGGGTCGAGGGCAAGCTTGATGCGGAATCCAGAGAAAATAATAAAAAACTGGATTCCCACTTTCGTGGGAATGACAAAACAGGGCAAGGATTTTTACTGCAGTCTATCCCCGTATTGCGATGCGGCATTGGAAATGACAATTAAGAAGGAGGAAATATGAAAAAAATGGCTTACTTGGCTTTAACGGCTTTATTGTTCAGTATACTTACAACAGGGTGCGGCAGTTCGTCGTCAGGCGTGAAATCATACAAAATCGGAACATTCAACATCCAGGTCGGCGGGACAACCCTGTCGGTGACAGACCACTATGGCAGGACTATCCTGCCGGGGTATAACAATACCGTTATGTTCGGCAGCGGTGTGCCATCGGTCTCTGATACCTTCGGATCGTTCGCTATCACCGAGACAGCGGTGTGGTTAAAGCCCTCTTCATTCAGCATTATTTCTTCAAACAACAGCAGGCTTGTCATTGCTGCCAGCGTCCCCCTGGGCAACGCTGCTGCGACTGCCTTTATCATCATCACCCCCCTGAGCAGTACCCTGCTTGGCATATCGGTCACTGCACCTGCCGCTACGACAGCCACCGGCCAGCCTATCAACCGGACCATGCTGAACATGGCTTGCAGCAGCAGCGACCATTTCTACGGTCTGGGCGAGCAGTACAACAGCTTCGATCAGAAAGGGAACGTCGTGGGTATCTGGACGCAGGACCACGGTTTCCTGCAGGACACGCTAATCGCATCGAGCTTCCAGAAGGCACTGCACCCGACATACTTCCCCGAACCCTTTATGCTGACGAGCACGCCCGCAGGCTTACTGGTCAGTTCTACGGCATACAGCAAGTTTGACCTGTGTGCATCCGACCCGCGGCAGGCAAGCATAGAGCTGTGGGACACCACGATGCACATTATTCTTATCTCGGATTCGGATCCGATCCACATCGTCCGGGACTTTACGGGCATTGTTGGCAGACAGCCCCTGTCGCCATACTGGGTCATAGGCCCGTGGATATCGGTCGAGGGCGGAAGCCTGTCATTGACGACCACAGCAGACCAGTTACGCGCGAACAATATTCCGTCGTCTGCGATCTGGTACCAGGACTGGGTCGGAGGAAACGCAAATGGAGCCATGTATGACCTGCCCTACCACTGGACACCGGACTACACACTGTACCCGGACATGGCAGCCGTCAACATGACGCTCAATACGATGGGATTTAAGGCACTCGCATACTTTAACAGCTTCGTTGATGAAGCGCTGGACCAGTGGACACAGGCAACGACCGGCGGCTACCTGATAACCGACAGCGCAGGTCAGCCGTATACATTTACCGGCGCACACGGCAGTCCTGAGAGTATGGTCGATCTTTCCAACCCTGCGGCCAATACCTGGGTTGAAGGCTACATGCAGAGTGCCACGACACTCGGCTTCAGCGGCTGGATGGCAGACTTCGGGGAATACCTTCCGTTTGATTCATACATGCAGGCCGGTGCAGCACCACTGCTTCACAATGAATACCCCGTTCTCTGGGCAAAATTGAATTATCAGGCCATGTCATCAGACATACCGTCCGGCGATTTTGCATTCTTCATGCGATCCGGTTATCTCGGCTCACAGCCTTATCAGCCGGTCGTGTGGGGAGGAGATCAGAATACGGACTTCGATCCGACCTTCGGCCTGCCGACGGTCGTGCCTGCTGCGATCAACATGGGCATATCCGGCGTGCCCATCTTCACCCACGACATCGCGGGATTTTCGAGTGTGGCAAATCCGCCGTCCAATCAGGAGCTCTACTTTAGATGGACAGAGCTCGGGTGCTTCACGCCGGTCATGCGGACGCATAACGGGCTGGACTATTTTACCAACTGGAACTGGAATTCTAATGCAGCCACGATCCAGATGTTCAAAACCTATGCCACCCTGCACGTCCAGCTGTTCCCCTACATCTATACAGCCATGACGCAGGCACACGACAACGGCACGCCTATCATGCAGGCATTGT
Source organism: bacterium (assembly GCA_021787655.1). Lineage (GTDB taxonomy): Bacteria > JAMCPX01 > JAMCPX01 > JAMCPX01 > JAMCPX01 > JAJYLM01. The sequence continues at coordinate 3,598 of JAJYLM010000058.1, read as the reverse complement.
GGCTCAAGTATTATAATGACCCCAAAACCGATACGATCGACGATGAGTACCTGTTCGGCGACAGCCTTCTGGTTGCGCCGGTTCTGACGCAGGGGGCAACGACCAGGACACTCTACCTGCCGTCCGGCAACTGGTATCCCTTCTTCAGCGGCGGTCCTGCTGTCGCAGGCGGTGTGAGCGTCACGGTCGATGCACCGGTGGACAGTATCCCTGTGTACGTACCGGCAGGCTCTATCATCCCCATGCTCACCCAGGCGCCGGACACGCTGATAACCGGTACAACCGTAACGACCGGTACAACCCTTGCGGATGTCATCACAGCACAAACCATTCGTGTATACCCGGGTGCAAACGGCAGCTTTACAGAGTACGACGGATCCTCATTTTCCATGAGTTCGTCTGCAGCAGGGCTGAGCCCTGCACATGCAGTGCTGACCAACGGGAGCGGACAGACGCTGGCGCCCTGCACGTCAACGGACACCGGGGCTGTGGCGTGCGGCATGATCAGCGGTACAACATTCGAGGTAAACGCAACCAGCAGCGGTACCGGCATCCTCACCCTGCAGGGAACACCAGCAAACCCGGGCACTGTATATCGGATAGAGGTGTTTTAGGTAGATGTGTTTTAGCGGTCTTATCCGCATTGATTGGCTTTTTCATGCGATTTACGCAGACTATACTTGGAGGTAGAATATGAAACTATTGTCTGTCCGGGCCATGGTTACTATGGGTTTGTCAATCCTGCTCAGCATAGTGGTCTTCTCATCATGCTCGAGCAAGAATTCTTCTTCTGCCTCCGTTCCTCTCGACCCGTCGAGTCCCTGGCCGAAGTTTCGGGCTGATGCAATGCAGGACGGCAGAGGGACAGCACGGCCTTCGCTGTCAGGCGGTTCACTGTGGGCTTTCCAGACAGGCAATGGTATCTTCAGCTCGCCGGTCGTCGGATCGGACGGTACGGTATACGTCGGATCTGCAGACAACACCTTCTATGCAATCAACCCTGACGGCACCTTAAAATGGAAATTTCAGACAGGCAGTATCATAGATTCTTCCGCGCTGCTCGATAACAAAGGCAGGGTCTATTTCGGATCAGGCGATGGAAACCTGTATGCGCTGAATGCAGGCACAGGACAGACCGTCTGGACGTTCCGTGCAGACGATCCCTCTGTCAACAACGCCTATATAAACTGGTTCGAAGGCAATGTCGCAATCGGACCGGACGGCAATCTCTATGTACCGAATGACAATTTCTTTATTTATGCAATAGACCGGAACACCGGCAAACCTGTGTGGAAGGTAAAAATGGGTGATCAGACATGGTCGTCGCCGGCTGTGGATCCTTCTACCGGTATGCTTTTCGGCGGGAACAATAATATGATCTCGCTGTTCGGCAAAAATCTCTACAATGTGGATAGCAGCGGCAGCATGCAATGGTCATACTTTATTACCGGGACTGTCGCGGCAAGCCCGCTGATAACAGCGGACGGAAAGATGATCGTCGGTGCATTCGACGGCTATGTCTATGCATTTGACACAAAGACCGGTAACCTCCTCTGGAGGTTCGGAACAAGGGACCATATCTATGCAAGCCCGGCACTGCTCCCTGACGGGACCGTCATCCAACCGTCTGCGGACGGAACGGTGTATGCCCTCGATCCCTCTACCGGCAAAGAACTCTGGGCTTACGATACGCTGATGCCGATACGTTCCTCGCCGGCAGTAGACGCAGACGGAAATATCTATTTCGGCTCGGGAGAAGGCAAGCTGTTCGTTCTCAACCCGGACGGCACCTTCCGGTGGTCGATACAGCTCATCAATACCGGCCGCAACGATCTCAATTCCTCGCCCGCACTCGGCAGGAATGCAATCTACATCGGAGGCGAGAACGGGGACGTTTTCAGTGTGCCGTATGATTATTGTCTCAGACCTGTGGCAGCGGGCGACGCGAGCTGCACCACGGGCAGTGCAGGGCAGGAAGACGGTCTACCGTCCGACGGTGCATTCCTCTATTACACGACTGCACTCGGCAATGTACTCCTGACCCCGCCCGCCGCAATCAATGCCAATCAGGTCCTCACATTTTCTTTATTCGTACGTCAGAACAAACAGACACAGACTGCGGTGATCGATTCGAGCACGTTTACCGTAACCGTTTCTCCTTCTGTACCGCTCAACATCAATATATCGGGTGACCGGAGGTTTGTCACTGTTGCACCGGTCAACGAATTTATTCCCGATTCGAATGGAAATGTTCATATAACACTGGGAGGATCGTATCTTGTGGACCTCGACAGAACAGGACTTTTGTTCAGCGGCGGCGTCCAAGGGGGTACCTTGAGCGGCAACGAATTTACATTCGCGGTTCAGGGAGGAAACATGACGTCCCAGACATTTCCTTTCCAGGTTCCGGGGGCTCCGGGCGCCCCTGCCGGAGTATGGGAGATGTACAGGCTTGCAGCACCGAATCCGACCATCCTGCCGAGTTATGACCAGATTGGATTTGACTCGCTCCACTTCCTGATCGGTATTGTCGGTACCAGTACAACGGGCTATGTCGGCTGGGTAGCAGGAGCAATGCTGAATCCGGCCACAGGCCAGACGGTCATCGATCCCTCAACCGGCGTCTTGTATCCAGTTCAGATCAGTTTTAACAACGGCCTTCTCACCATGAAAAATTTTGACGGCGTGTCCTTTGAAATATTAGATGTAAAGATCCCGTTCAATACCTTCGAGCTTGCCACAAGCATCGACAGCGCAGGGAACACCTATGACACGCCTCAGATCGCAGTCACGACGGATTGCAGCGGTATTCCTGTCTACGGATACTTTCTGCAGACCCTCGGTTTTTGCAATCCCCAGACAGGTCTGATGACGGTTTCCGGCGCAGCGCTGCTCAGGCCGTATAATGGTGGGATCCAGAATGCACCGTCAGGACTCGGGGCTGTAAACTTTACATTCTCTTCGGGACAGGTTCTGGCGGACATCACGGGCTCGACACTCCAGCTTTCCCAGCACAGCTTCGGCATACTCCTTGTCGATCCTGCGACAGGTTCGCCCATATCGCTGAGCTACGGCACACAGTTGACGCGCACTGCCGATGTAGCGGGGAATATCGCGGGTGTTGCACTGACCTATGATACGACAAAACTACCGGCGAACCACCAGGTGGCCGCATATCTTATGGTCGATACCTACCCTGCTTCAAAATCCGGAGTCATGACCCTGCCTTAAATATCTGAATGCTTGTTGAGTAATTCTTTTTAAAAGATCCCGGCTTTTAAACCGGGATCTTTGCTTCATGGATAAAACATCATCTTTCATAACCTGGACATCAAAGGACGAATCCGTCCGCTGTCTGAACCTTGCTGAACTTTCTCACTGGCTCAATCTGTCCTCTTGATTAATGTAATAATTGTTAATATATATTACATCATAAAATACATTACACTGTAACTATGTAATATTATTAATTAGTTGCAAATACATTGTATTTTAAATGAAAAGATGGATTCATCAACGATCAATGCATCGACATTTTCGGTATCGACAAGCGGCATCACTGTTACAGGCACCATATCGTACAATGCAGGTTCTCAGA
>JAJYLM010000057.1 GCA_021787655.1 bacterium | reverse complement strand
TGCCGGTCTTCTTGACGCTTCAAATGTAAAGTTAGGGGGGTATTACATGGCACGCGAGATATACTTCCATAACATTGAAGTCAAGAATTCTGAAAACACCTCGTATTTCTACCAAAGGTTACGCCTCGAGCCTCAGTTGAATATCAACGAAGACATCGTCATCAAAACACAGATAGATATGCTTGATGATGTGTTGTGGGGAGACAATCTCGATTCAGGCAACTCAGTTTATAACGGGAATCCTACAAACAATTCAGCGTATTACCCCAACAGTGTGACAACACCGGACGGATCTGGCCTGCTCAATATCAACGTGAAACGGGTGTGGCTGGAATACCACTCGCCGGTCGGCGACCTTTCGATAGGTCGTATGCCGTACGGCTTCGGACTCGGCGTCAACTACAACGACGGGGACGGTTTCAAGAATGAGTGGGGCGACGCCTTCTATGGAAATACGGCTGATCAGATACAGTTTGCAACCATGCCCATGGGCAAGGACGGTCCGCTTATCACGGTCTTGAATTATGCGAAGATGAAGAGCAATGGCATCAGCAATCCGTACGATGACGATGATTGGTATACCTTTATCCCTGGTTATACGTCGAAGATTGCGACAGTCCTCCTGCTGCTGCAGCACCAGGAACAGAATTTGTTCAAGAAGAACATCAATTATGCGGAGCTGTATGCGGACATAACACCAGTCGACCATCTGAAACTGCTGGTTGACTACTTCTATATTACCGGTTCCTTACTGCCGTTCACTGCGTCAAGCGCGGCAGCACAGGCAATGCAAGCAGTTTATAATACGAACAAACTCAAGGTTGTGGACGCGCAGGGAGGCGTATTCAGAGGGACGTACAATATGAGCCCGCTCGATTATGTACTCGAGATAGGATTTTCTCCAGCTTCTCCTTCGAATTCTAATCTCATTGAGAGCTATCCGTTTAGCAATGACTACAACTCCAGTTTGATCCTGTTCAACAACACTGGACTCGCTGCTCCGGGCGGTCTTCTTTCTACAAATAATCCAACCTATTTAGGTCTGAATGCGGCTGGTTCTTTGAATAATCCTGCGACCACTATTCCTCCTACGTCGGTACTGAAGAATGACTTCCTCTATGTCGCACCGATGGTCAAGTTCGTTCCTGCAGATTTCCTGAAGGCAAAACTGCAGCTCATGTATGCCGAGACCAACGATTTCACAAATTATGCAGCGTTATTTGGCAGATCAGCCGGAAAACCTGCACGTGACCTTGGCTATGAGGCTGACTTCGGAGTCGATACGACGTTGTCAGACAAGTTTATCTTCGGATTCCAGACAGGCTACCTGATCCCCGGCGGTGTCTTTAAGGATGCAACGGGTAAAGCAGACGGCGTGTTTGCCTTTGTAACAAGGTTCACCGTATTGTTCTAACTACAATTCAAAAACAGACAGACATCAGGGCCCCGGTTTCACCGGGGCCCTTTTTATTTCAACCCGTTAGAAAATTCCGCCATTTTTATGAGGCTTGTGCACGAGGTTTCAGACAAAAGACTGATCTGCCTCTGGTGGACATCCGCCTTTGGAAGACTTTCTAACGGGTTTTACTTTCTTTTGCATTTCTGCTAAGAGAATCACATGGCTGTTTATCTTTCCATCGTCATACCGGTATTCAATGAGGCTGATTCCGTCGTTCAGTTGTACACCGAAGTGAAGGATGTCATCAGCCGTCAGAACTATTCCGCGGAAATCATCTTCGTGAACGACGGCAGCACTGATCAGAGCATGGAAAAACTCAAGAAACTTGCCGCTTCGGACACTCCTACTGTCAGGGTCATTAACTTTAAACGAAACTATGGTCAGACTCCTGCCATGTCGGCGGGCATACAGTATGCCGGCGGACAAATCATCATTACGATGGATGCTGACCTCCAGAATGATCCCCGTGATATTCCCGCAATGGTGGCAAAGATAGAGGAAGGTTATGACCTCGTGAGCGGATGGCGCAAGCCGCGCAAAGACAATTTTTTAAGGAGGATCCTGCCGTCGATCATCGCGAATTATCTCATCCGGATTGTCACGGGCGTGAGGCTGCACGACTTTGGTTGTACCCTCAAGGCGTACAGGTCCGACGTTATCAAAGGTATAAAGTTGTACGGCGAGATGCACAGGTTTATCCCGGTGTATGCAGCATGGACCGGTGCGAGTATTACGGAAATCGCGACGAACCACCGGGAAAGGCTCTATGGCAGCTCCCACTATGGTTTTATCAGGACGATCAAGGTCGTTCTTGACCTGCTCACCGTCAAGTTTCTCGGGGACTACTCCACACGCCCCATCCATCTGTTCGGAGGAAGCGGTATCTTTTTTATGGTGTCGGGATCGTTCATCGGCACGTACGTTCTCTACGAAAAGTTTCGCCTGCACATCTTCGCTTACAGGAACCCGTTGCTGTTGCTCGCCGTATTTCTGTTTTTGATCGGTTTCGAGCTGGTGCTCATCGGCCTGATTGCAGAGCTTGTCATACGGTTGTATCACGAATCGGTCAGTAATCCCGTCTATACGGTAAAAGATACACTGAATCTTCCCGCATCCAAGAGCGAGTGAAGACGGAACATGTGCGGGATTTGCGGCATATCTGGGAATGCCGGGAGGGATGAACTCACAGCCCGTGTCAAAAGCATGCTCGGAGCAATGCGCTACCGGGGACCGGATCAGCAGGGCATCCATGCCTTTGACGGGTGCGCCATCGGCGCGAACAGGCTTTCCATCATCGACCTTCAGAAGGGCGATCAACCGATCCATAATGAAGACGCGTCGGTCTGGATCGTGTATAACGGTGAGGTGTATAACTTCAGGGACCTCCGGACTGTGCTTGCCGGACAGGGACACCGGTTTGTTACTGATACGGACACCGAAGTCATCGTCCATCTGTACGAACAGGAAGGAATAGCCGGCTTTGAAAAACTGAACGGCATGTTTGCGTTCGCTCTGTACGACGATAAACAGAAGAAACTGATCCTTGTGCGGGACAGGATCGGCATAAAACCTCTCTATTACAGCGTTGATGACGGCATCGTGTTCGCCTCTGAAATGAAGGTCTTTCTCGCGCAGGAACGAGGCGCCCGCAGGCTCAATCTTCAGGGTGTCGCACGGTATTTTGCCCACGATTACACGCCGGCACCTGACACGGTCGTCGACGGAATTTGCAAGCTTCTGCCCGGCATGTGTCTCGTCTACGAGCAGGGGCACAGCTCGCTGACGAGGTACGCCGCTGTTCCGGTGCCGGCACCCCGCAGGGTCGTCCGGCAGCGCGAACTCGAAGCACACCTGGACACGCTGTTGAACGACAGTGTTCGCGACCAGTTGGCAGCCGACGTGCCGGTGGGGGTCTTTTTATCCGGAGGCATCGATTCATCAACCGTCGCATATTTTGCATCGAAGCTGCAGCCGGGCATCGAGACCTTTTCCATGGCATTCGATGAACCGTCGTTTGACGAGGACAGGTATGCAGTCATGGTCAGCAGGCATCTCGGATTGAAGCACACGTCCGGCATGTTTACGTTCGATGTATTCCGGGGGCTGTTCGACCGTCTCATGGATTTTATGGATGAGCCGGTCGCTGACCCGTCGTTTCTGCCGACCTACTACCTGAGCAGGATGGCAGGCAGGCAGGTCAAGGTTGTTTTGTCCGGCGAGGGCGGGGATGAGATGTTCGCAGGGTATCCGACCTATCAGGCGCACCGTCTTGCAGCGGTGTATGCCGCGCTCCCCGGATTTGTGCGCAGATACGGCATCGAACCGATCGTCGCCGGGCTTCCCGTTTCATCGAAAAACTTTTCTCTGGATTTCGTGGCAAAAAAATTCCTCGGCCCGGCCCTGCTGCCTGCATACAAGAGGCACCTGCAGTGGATGTCCGGTTTTTCCGGTGCAGAACTGAACCTGCTGTTCAACGAGGGAATCCTCGATCAAAGCACGGATATCTACCAGCGCGCCGGAGAACTCGCAGCAACGGATTCTGCATTATCGGCCCCGGAGATCGCCAATATGCTCGATCTCCTGATGTACCTGCCGGACGACCTGCTCGTGAAGGTAGACCGCACGACCATGGCTGCTTCGATAGAATCGCGTGTGCCGCTGCTCGATCAGAGGATCGTCGATTTCAGCATGTCACTGCCGTTCGGATATAAGATCAGGGGACTGACGCTGAAATACCTGCTGAAGCGGGTGATGAGAGGCAGGCTGCCCGGCCCCATCATCAGCAGAAAAAAGAAAGGCTTTGGCATTCCACTGACAGCGTGGCTGCAGCATGAGTTCAGACACGAGGCGGAATCGCTGTTGTCGGTGGAATCACTGGGGCATTCGGGATTATTCAATGCGGATTATGTGGCACGGCTTCTGCGGGAGCATGTTACAACCGCGTACGACCACAGGAAAAAGCTCTGGCCCCTGCTTGTTTTCGTCAAATGGCTTCAGACCTATAAAATCAAACTGCCCTGAGACAGGCCCTGGTCCCGCCTTCTGCCATCCATGACCCTTCGCGTAGTGAGAGATGACCGTAAAAAAGATAAACCCATAAAAACGTTGATTCATAAAACCATGAGACAGTGTTCGAAGTTTGAGAATGCACTGGCTGGCATGATCGTAACGATAAGGGCGGATTATTCTATTCCGCCCATTTTTTCTGCCCGCTCTTTATTACCACAGTAGAAAATAATACTGGTGACAGGCGGGGGAAGAAAAGGAGTTGTTGACTGTTGGTAGAACTATGCTTAGTATTTCTGTATGCAAAAAGTTCACATGCACCTGCACGGACAGGCCGGGAAGACGAAGGTATCTACCATTCTATGGATTCTCATTGTTGCCGCCATTGTCTACGTGATTGTGAAGATCGCACCGGTTTATATCATCAACTATCAGATAGAGAACCTGTTCGAGGTCAATGCAAACCGGATAGAGACCACGCCAATGGGCGATATCAAGGCGGACATTCAGCAAAAGCTCGCCAATCTCAATGCACCGATTACCATGGATGACGTGACCTTCAATCAGAACAGTCCGACAAGCATAACTATATCGACTGAGTATTCCACTGCTGTGAAATTTGTTGACGGTTATAAAATTACGTTTCATTTTAGTCCACAAGCAACAACAGATGTACAATAGAAATAATTCCTTTAAGTTAATCCTGCGAGGTTAACAAGGATGAGCTGGAGAAAAAAAACAGCATTCATAAAAACAGCTTTCCTTTCAAAGGAAAGCTGTTTTTTTATGGAGTAGGAAGTATATGAAGAACAAGATAATGGATGCAACGGCGATTGAGCGCGCACTCAAACGGATCGCCCACGAAATCATAGAAAAACATACGGCAGTGCCAATAACCATCATCGGCATACGGACCGCGGGGGTATTCATAGCATCCAGGCTCGCGGACTACATCAGGCAGTTCGGTCAGGTACCGGTCCAGACCGGCATCCTCGATATTACGCTCTACCGCGACGATACCGCACTGAGAACGGGCAGGGCCATCGTGCGTGCAACGGAGATACAGTTCCCCGTCGACGGGGCCTTTGTCATACTGGCAGATGACGTGCTGTTTACCGGACGTACCATCAGGGCTGCCCTGGATGCTGTCATGGACCTGGGCAGGCCGAAGAGCATACAGCTCGCGGTGCTGATTGACCGTGGCCACCGGGAACTGCCCATCAAGGCCGATTACACAGGCAAGAATGTTCCGACCGCTGACGGCGATGCGATCAAGGTCGTCCTGGCAGAAAGCGGCAGCGGCGAAGACGCGGTGTATGTTATGCAGAAAGGAGGATGAACATGGTGTCCGGAAAAGGTATCATAGGGTTAAAATATCTTGGAAAGAACGATATAGAACAGATCATCGAGACGGCGTTCTCAATGCGCGACATTTCACGCAGAAGCGTCAAAAAGGTGCCGACCTTGCGGGGAAAGACGGTCGTTAACCTGTTCTTCGAATCCAGCACCCGGACCAAAACATCGTTTGAACTGGCTGCGAAACGGCTGTCCGCCGATGTGGTCAATTTTTCCTATGCATCGAGCAGTACGTCGAAGGGGGAAACCACCATCGATACCGCAAAGAACATCGAGGCAATGAACCCGGACGTTTTTATCGTGCGTCATGCATCTTCAGGGATCATGGAATTGCTCTCCCGTCACCTCAAAACACCTCTTATCAGTGCCGGCGACGGTACGAACGAACATCCGACCCAGGGGCTGCTCGACATCATGACCATCCGGGACGAAAAAAAACGCATCGACGGGCTGAAGGTCGTTGTCGCAGGGGATATCTATCATTCGCGCGTCGCGCGGTCCGACATCTACGGCATGGGTAAGCTCGGTGCAAAGGTATACTTCTTTTCGCCGCCGACGATGATCACGCCTGACTATGAAAGCCTGGGTGCCCGCGTCACCTACGATGCGAAGGAGGCATTCACGGATGCCGACGTCATCATCATGCTGAGGATCCAGCTTGAGCGGCAGGCTGCAGGGTTGTTTCCTTCGACACGCGAGTATGCGAGGGCCTTCGGTCTCAACGACCAGCGGTTGAAGCTTGCAAAACCGGATGTTATCGTCATGCACCCGGGTCCGATCAACAGAGGACTTGAACTGTCAAGCAGCGTTGCAGACAATCAGGAGCATTCACGCATCCTGAGACAGGTTGAAAACGGCGTGTCCGTGCGGATGTCAGCCATTTATCATACGATAGGAGAAGGTCATGAATATACTGATAATTAATGGATTGTTGATCGATCCTTCCCAGGATATCGAACGCGCCGGTGCACTGCTCATAGAGGATACGACGATAACGGGGATAGTGGACCCTGCACTGTACACCATCCAGGGTGAAACGGCGTACCTGAAATCCGACAAGGACAAACGCTGTACGGTCATTGATGCATCCGGTATGTGGGTTGTACCAGGGCTTGTCGATATGCACGTGCACCTGCGAGATCCGGGCTATGAGTACAAGGAAGACATTGTGTCAGGGACCAGGGCTGCCATGAACGGGGGGTTTACCTCGGTTTGTGCCATGCCGAACACCCGGCCGGTCAACGACAATAAAGCCATAACCGGTTATATGATCGCAAAGGCGAGGGAGACGGGCTTTGCGCATCTTTTCCCCATTGCTGCTGTCTCGAAGGGGAGCCAGGGCACCGAGCTTTCCGAGGTCTACGATCTGGTGGATGCAGGGGCTGTTGCGATATCGGACGATGGCCTGCCTGTTTCAAGTGCAGACCTTCTGAGAAAGGCACTGCTGTATATCAAACCTCTCGGCATACCGCTTATCGATCATCCGGAAGAGGTGTCGCTGAGCAAATCGGGATACATGAACGAGGGCATTGCTTCGGTAAAAATGGGGCTCAACGGCATACCGCAGAGCGCCGAAAGCGTTGCGGTTGCGCGGGACATCATGATCGCGGCCGAGACAGGTTCCCGGCTCCATCTCGCGCACCTCAGCACCCGCTCTTCGTTTGAACTCGTTCGGTGGGCGAAGAAGCTCGGCATACCCGTGACCTGCGAGGTTACCACGAACCACTTCTCCCTGAACGATGATGCGGTGGACGGTTACAATACCAATGCGAAACTCAACCCGCCGCTGCGATCCGAGCAGGACCGGCAGGCGGTGCTCGAGGCCCTTGCAGACGGTACGGTCGACTGCATCGTCACGGACCATGCTCCCCACGGATACGACGAAAAAGAGGTCGAATTCGACAAGGCACTCAACGGTATATCGGGTCTTGAAACATCGGTCGGACTATCCCTGAAGCTTGTTCACGAACGTGTGATCAGCAGGAAACGACTGGTACAGCTCATGTCGCAGGCACCGTCGGCCATCGTGAACCTGAAGAACAAGGGCAGCTTGAAAGCAGGTGCAGACGCTGATATTACACTTATTGATCCGGAGACGGCATGGGTGGTGGATAAAAATAAGTTTCTGTCGAAGGGCCGGAATACGCCGTTTCACGGCATGGGGTTAAAAGGGAGGGCTATCATGACCATAGCAGGGGGGACCATTCATGGCAATACTCGTACTTGAGGACGGCTCAGTATTCAGGGGGAAATCCTTCGGATACAGGGGCACTGCAGCCGGCGAGGTCGTTTTTAACACGTCCATGACCGGTTATCAGGAGGAGTTGACGGACCCTTCATACTACGGCCAGATTCTGGTCTCGACCTGTACGCAGATCGGCAATGTCGGCACCAATGCACAGGATTACGAATCCCCGAAAACGTATTTGAGCGGCTTCATCGTGAAAGAGTATATGGACCTGCCGTCGAATTTCAGAGCCACGGAAACGCTCGACAGCTTCATGTCCCGGCACCATCTCGTGGGTCTGTACGGCATCGATACGAGGATGCTGGTGAGAAAGATCCGGACCAAGGGAGCGATGATGGGCATACTGTCGTCGTTTGATCTGAGCGAGGATGAGCTCAAACAACAGCTCTCCCGGCAGCCGTCCCTTGTCGGGAGGGACATTGTCACGGAGATCAGCACGGACCAGCCCTATGACTTCAGGGAATCCCTGTGGTCCATCGACGGCGGCTACCGGGAGATGTATTCGAAGGATTATCCCCTGGTTGCAGTATATGACTTCGGGGTAAAGAAAAATATTCTCAGGTCCCTGGTATCAACAGGTCTCAGGGTCAGGGTTTTTCCCTGCACGACCCCGGCAGATGAACTCCTGAAGGACGAGTATCAGGGGATCGTACTGTCGAACGGGCCCGGGGATCCTTCGGCACTTTCCTCGATCATCGCCAACACGAAGGAGATCATCAAAAGCAGCAAGCCTGTTCTCGGGATCTGCCTCGGACACCAGATACTCGGGCTCGCCCTCGGCGGACGTGCCATAAAGCTGAAGTTCGGGCACCACGGCGCCAACCAGTCCGTCCTCAATCTCAAAACACGGGGGATCGAGATTACCGTGCAGAACCACGGTTTCGCAATTGAGCCGGAGTCCGTGCGCACCCAGGTAGACATAACCCATATCAACCTCAACGATCAGACCCTGGAAGGGTTTGTTCACAAGGATAAACCCCTGCTTTCGACGCAGCATCATCCCGAAGCATCTCCGGGGCCCCGGGAAGCGGGATACATATTCAGGGATTTTTCAAAGCTTGTCTATGACAGAAGAAAATAAAATCATACGGCATGGTCTTTCGACCATGTATGATTATGCCTCGACGAGGTTCAGAAACGAACTGATCGAGGCCCGGAAAGAATTCGATCGTCTGGTCCCCATCCCGCCTGCGGATGATCCGGAAATGCGCTCCCGCCTGATCATGTTCAGCCACTGGTTTCTCATGGACAGGTATGTCGAACCGGACAGGACGCCTGCGGACATCTTTTTTCACGACAACCTGATCAGCTTTTCGTACGAGGAAGAGGCGCTCTACAGGGCGCTCCGCATCAGCAGGGTAGGCATCTATAATGCCATGGACAGGCATGACCTGCATACCGCGTCCGACATTGCCACCGGCGAACGGTTCGAATTCAGCATGAACGAGAACATCGGGCTTCAGGCAAGCGGCGAGATCCTGACAATGCGTTTCATCGGTTTGGATCAAACGGTATTTCTGCTGGCCTCGTATGCAACGCACCACTACAGTACCAGGGATTTCATCCATGAACGACTTGCCACGGTCAGTCCGTTTGACAGGACGGCATTTTCCAGGGAGGTGTTCGCATTGACGGCCCTGAGTATCAAGAGCAGAAAATACACCTGGGTCGAGCCGATCAAGATCTATCAGGGAGTGACGAAGCTGTGAAGTCAGTGTACGAAAAGCAGAACAACAATCATTCCTGCACCGCACCACGATACGGGATAAACTCTTCCGGCAGGCATTCAATTCTTCCTGCATCATTCCCGCGGAAGAAGGAATCAGGTTCTTCATATGGCATTCCTGCAGAAGCAGGAGAGCAGGTTGTCAGCGGATCATCCCTGGATTCCCATGGACACGGGCATGACAAGACGGGAATACAGCATCGTCCATCGTATTTGAATTTACTCCACAGCGGTGAACTCGAACGCCGCGTCCAGGCATCGAAAAAATTCCTTGCACCATGCACGGTCTGCCCGAGGAACTGCGGGGCAAACCGGCTTGAGGGACAGAAGGGCATCTGCCGCGCAGGCAGGGACGTACGGGTTGCGAGTTTTACCCTGCACAGCGGCGAGGAGCCGCCGATATCGGGTACACGCGGTTCCGGGACGATCTTTTTTGCGGGCTGCAGCCTGAAGTGCAGGTTTTGCCAGAACTATCCTATAAGCCAGCTCAATCATGGCAGGGATTACACGGCCGATGAACTTGCCGGCATGATGCTCGAGCTGCAGTCGCTCGGAGCGCACAATATTAATCTTGTCACGCCCACGCATGTTGTGCCGCACATTATCGAGTCAGTGCTCATCGCAGCAGGCCGGGGACTGCACCTGCCGCTCGTTTACAATACGAGCGGCTATGACTCCGTCGACATGCTCAGGCTGCTCGACGGGATCATCGATATTTATCTGCCCGATATCAAGTACGCCTCGGAAGAACATGCATTCCGGTATTCAGTGGTACGGGACTATGTGGCTGTCAACAGGAGTGCCCTTGCAGAGATGTACCGGCAGGCGGGCGGGCTTGTCCTGGACAACGATGGTATTGCCGTGCGAGGAATGATTGTCAGACACCTGATATTGCCGGAGGACGGTGCGCAGACCTGTGCATCCATGGAATTCATCGCGCAGCGGTTATCGCCGGACGTTCACGTAAGCCTGATGAACCAGTATTTTCCGGCGAACAAGGCATCCGGCTTCAGGGAGTTATCGAGGCGCATTACCGGTGATGAATATCAGCATGCCATGGATTGTCTCGGGAAGAATGGATTGGAGAACGGATGGATACAGGAATAATGAACAGGTGATGGGGGGGTACATGCCAAGGAGAAGAGATATCAAGAAAATAATGTTAATCGGATCGGGGCCTATTGTCATAGGGCAGGCGTCCGAGTTCGATTATTCGGGCACCCAGTCATGCAAGGCATTGAAGGCAGAGGGACTGGAGGTCGTCCTGGTCAACAGCAATCCGGCAACGATTATGACTGACCCGGAATTTGCAGATAAAACGTACATAGAGCCCATCAATCCGGACATTTTGAAAAAGATTATCGAGGCAGAACGCCCCGAGGCGCTGCTGCCGACCATGGGGGGGCAGACGGCCCTGAATATGGCTGTCGCCCTTGCTGACAGCGGCGTGCTGAAACGGTACGGCGTGGAGCTCATCGGCGCGCGGCTCGATTCCATCAAGAAGGCGGAGGATCGTGAAATGTTCAAGGCCGCGATGATTAAGATCGGGCTGAAGGTGCCGTTCAGCAGGTATACGCATACCAAGGCCGAGGCGATGAAGTTTGTCCGGGAAATCGGCTTTCCCGTGATCATACGGCCCTCGTTTACCCTCGGCGGTACCGGTGCGAGCATCGCCTATAATATCGAGGAGTTTGAGGACAAGGTCGAATACGGACTGAGCGTCAGTCCGACGCACGAGGTGCTGCTCGAGGAATCGGTCCTCGGATGGAAAGAATTCGAGCTTGAGATGATGCGGGACAAGAACGACAACTGTATCGTCGTGTGTTCCATCGAGAATTTCGATCCCATGGGCGTGCATACCGGTGACAGTATCACCGTCGCCCCC